>DATAOM010000061.1:0-6024 GCA_036265775.1 Ktedonobacterales bacterium
GCTCGGCGCAGATGCCACCAGGAGGATGATCAGCAGCAACAAGCACAGCCCGTAGAACGGCACAACACTTGAGAATCCCGCCCAGACGACCGGAACCAACGGCAGGAAGCTGAGCGCCGGATAACTGACATGCGTTTCGAACTCGACGATGTTCTCCGGCTGTCCCACAGGCTGTTGTGCGAAAACAGTGCGGATAAGGTCCTGAGAGGGATACTGCCCTGGAGGCAGCGCCGCGAACGCTCCGCGCGCCAGCGGCGTCGTGCGCGCGGGGTCCTGCTGGAACTCATGGATCGCCGAGACGATATCCGTCGTCACGAACGGATTGTGCCCTTTGAGCAACTCCTGTGCGGCGTAGTGATCGAGCGTCGTGCCGTCATTCGGATAGTAGGGCGCATTGAATCCAGCCACTGCGATCGACGCCAGCGATTTAAGCCCGAAGAGCGCCGCCACCAGCGTCAGCGCAAGCACCGCCACCTGGACTCGCTGGCTGGCCAGCCAGCGCCACCTCGGCGCCTCAGGCAGGATTGCGCGGGAAATCAGGTAGAGCGACAGGCCGAGGGCGCCGACGATAACCAGTCCAGTGAGCCGTTCGCCAAAGACGCCGAGTAGCATGCTGCGCGGAGCTTCGAGCAGGTTTTGCAGCGCGATGGCGAGACCAAGCAGCGTCAGCCGCTGTGCGATATCAGCGCGCGGAACTGGTATCGCGATTGGTCCAAGATGAACCGCTCGGCGTTGCGCGAGGTCCTGCCGCTCCGCCGCCGTGGCGTTTCCCATGCGATCCCTGCCCACATCACTGTGCTATCCATCGTCACGCTATCGAGTACACGTATTTTTGTACGACTTGAACGACGCCCCTGTTGCCTTGAACAGCCTGCGTTCCTGATCGAGATAGGACACACTGCTAACGTGTGCGCTACGACTCCTGGCGTCTAGGCAATCGAATCAGCGCGTACCACGCGGCGACCGCAGGAACGAGATAGATGAGCGCCAGAATGCGGCTATCCCAGTCCTTTGCGCTGGAGAGCGAATAAATACTGAAGATGCCGAATCCGACACCGATGAGAAACAACAGGATCGTGCTGGTCAACCGCTTGGACATTCATCCCTCCGACAGTCGCGGTTCAGTCGCCGCATACCCGCCGCGCTGCCCGATGCTCTTGCAGAGTATACCATTGGCCCTCCAGGATAGGCCACGCGGAAGGTACCAGCGCTTGGGGCTTTTTTACGCATCGTTTATCATAGTGGTGGCTCCGAGAGGTATGAGCGCAGGAAGATGGATGTGTTTCTGTGACATGCGAGCGACGATCACAGTTTACTGGATGGGTGACGCGACTAGGCATAGGTCTGGTCCTCGCGCTGCTGTTTACGCTGCTCGCTGGGTGCGCTGACGGGGCGCTGAGCCCTCTTGGGCCGACACCTTCCGCTACCTCCGGCGCGCTGCGCATCACGACCGACCACTCCGCCTATGGGCTGGATACACCAATCGGCGTGACCGTGACGAACGCGGGCGGTACCGATGTCTACGCGCTCGATGGCCGCTCAGGCTGCGCCATCATCCAAATGCAGCGCTATGATTCGTCGAAGCGCCAATGGAACTCAGTCGTCGGCTGCACACAGGCCGCCAGTCCGCGCACCGATCGTATCATGGCGGGCGCCGCAATTCCCTTCACCCTGGCGCCAACTTCATCGGCGGATCCAAACAAGTGGGATCGTGGGCTGTATCGTGTGGCGTTGGCCTATAGCGCCAATAGCGATGCGACGACGGATGGGCAGATCGCCTTTTCCGCTGGCTTCACGATCAGCTAGCGTGTACAGCGCCAGTAGTCTTCGTGCCATTGCGACGTTGCCGCGCAGGCGCGCCCATGCTAGAATGCGACCGACCTTGCGGCTGGCGGCGTACTCGTTTCCGCTGGCGCGAAGCAACAACTGTTGATACAGACGATAAAGGCGGTGACGCATGGGCGCGTTGGATGGCAAGACGGCGCTGGTTTTTGGGGTTGCGAACCACAACAGCATCGCGTGGGCGATCGCGCAATCGCTGTCGGCGCAGGGCGCGCGGCTCGCCTTCACCTATCAGGAGCGCATGGAAAAAAACGTGCGCAAGCTTACTGAGACCATGCAAGGGTCGATAGTGCTGCCATGCGACGTACAGAGCGACGATGAGCTCGACGCGACCTTCGACGCGGTCGGCAAGGAATTCGGCGGCCTCGACATCTTGATCCATAGCGTCGCCTATGCTCCAACCGACGATCTCAGAGGGCGCATCTCGCACGTTTCGCGCGCGGGGTTCCTCACCGCCGTGGATGTCAGCGCGTACTCCCTCATAGCGATGGGCAAACGCGCCGAGCCGCTGATGCAGGCGGGTGGCGGCGGATCAATCGTCGCCCTGACCTACCTTGGCAGCGAGCGCGTCGTCCCCGGCTATAACCTGATGGGCATCGCCAAGGCGGCGCTCGAGGCCAGCATCCGCTATCTTGCCTGGGATCTCGGCCCAGCAAACATTCGCGTCAATGGCATCTCCGCTGGACCATTGCGCACCCTCTCGGCGCGCGGGGTTGGTGATATCAACTCCATGTTCGACCTCATCGAACAAGTTGCCCCGCTACGCCGTAACATCACCCAGCAGGACGTCGCGGAAGTGGCGACCTTCCTCTGCACACCAGCGGCGAGCAATCTGACCGGCGACATCATCTACCAGGACGCCGGGTTCCATCTCATGGGCCTTGGCGCCATGTAAGATAGCGCTTCCATGCGCGAGACAGCGAGCGACTCAACGGGTAAGCGTCAAGGTAAGCGCTTTCCATGGGCGCCAGTCGTCATCGCCGTCCTCGTTGTGGCGACGCTGGCGCTGATTCTCAAAGCGCTGCTCACACCCGCCGCTGCTGGACCAGCTAGCAGTCAAACGCCTGGGCCAGCGGCCCCGCTCGCGGGTCACTATGCGCCTGACGCCAACTTGGTCGATCTGTCTGGCAATCAGGTCACGCTCTCCAGTCTCCACGGCAAGGTCGTCATTCTCAATTTCTGGTACGCCGCGTGCGAGCCATGCCGGCTGGAGATGCCGGCGCTGGAGCGCTACTACCAGGCGCACAAGGGCAAGGGGTTTGTCGTTCTTGGCGCGAATATCGTCGACGATGCGCAGACGACCAAGGATTTCACCAAAGCGATTGGCGTCTCCTATCCCGTCTTCCGCGATCCAAGTCAGCGCGCTTACGACATCTATCAGGTAAGCAAAACGCCATCCTCATTTATCATCGATCGCGACGGCGTCATTCGTAAGGTCGTCGCCGGTCCGCTCGATACCACCATGCTGGATCAAACCGTGCAACCGCTGCTCAAGGCGTAGCGCGCAGGAATCAGCCGCTTGCCCAGCGGGGCGAGGCAGTGTATACTCCTTAGAGTCTGCCCGCGGACAAGCGCGCAATCCCACGCCACATGATGAGGCGCGCGCTGGTAGCATGCGCCGGGCGCAAAGGAGCATAACGACGATGAAGGTGATATTGCTGCACGAGGTGCCCGGACTTGGGCAGGCGGGCGACGTTAAAGAGGTCGCCGACGGCTACGCGCGCAATTACTTGCTGCCGCGCGAGCTGGTGACGCCTGCGACGAAAGCGAACATGGCGACGCTGACGGACCGTGTCACGTCCGAGAAGCGCAAGCGCGAGAAGGTAGAAGCTGAGCAAGCCGCGCTCGCGGCAAAGATCGAGGCCGCCTCACTGGTCTTCTCCGTACGTGTCGGCAGCGGTGGTCGCCTGTATGGCTCGGTGACCAATCAGGACGTCGCCAACGCCTTGCTGGAACTGAACCAGATCTCGGTGAATCGGCGCGCGATTCAGCTTTCCGACCCGCTGCGCCACCTGGGAACATTCGAAGTGCCAGTTCGCATCGCGCCGAAGCTCGAACCAAAGGTGAAGGTAACGTTGGTCGCCGCTGGCAGCGAAGAAGAGAAGGCCGCACAGGGATCACAGATTGTCACGCCAGCCGAGCCGGAGCCAGCCTCCGCCGAGTAGTTAGTCATTTCCTCACCGCGAATCTCGGTTCTTGCCGCCGCTCAATACGAAGCGGCGGCTTTTCGCGTGCGTAGAATTTCCAATCCCAACAGCGCCACTTGCCTCGCCGGGCACAAGTTGACAGCGCCGCCGTCACGCGCGCATCCTGAGACGATCCCCTCACCATGGTGACAAAGTAAGGACCGCTCAACGAGAGTGAGGCGTGAGAAACGACGGGAGGGCGCAATGTCGAATGGAGTTGCAACCGGAACTTCCTCCAAACAGAGTCAAGGAGTGGCGCCACGCAGCTATGCGAGCGCGACCGCCGATACACCGCTGCTCGGCATGACCATCGGCGAGGCGTTCGACCGCACGGTGGAGCGTTTTCCCGACCGGGAGGCGCTCGTCGCGCGCAGCCAGGGTCTGCGCTACACCTGGGCGCAACTGCGCGCCGAAGTCGATCGCTGCGCGCGCGGGCTGATGTCGCTGGGCATCCAGAAGGGCGATCGCGTCGGCATCTGGGCGCCCAACCGCAGCGAGTGGGCGATCACCCAGTTTGCCACAGCAAAGATCGGCGCCATCCTCGTCAACATCAACCCAGCCTATCGCCTACATGAATTGGAGTACGCGCTCAACCAGTCTGGCTGCGTAATGCTGGTCAGCGCGCCTGCCTTCCGCACGACCGACTACACGGCGATGCTACTCGACCTCTGCCCGGAGTTGCATCATGCGGAGCCGGGCAAGCTCTCCGCCCACCGGATTCCGGCGCTACGGCATATCGTCCGTCTCGGCGACGAAGCCGCGCCAGGGATGTGGACCTGGGCGGACATCCTGAGCAAAGCAGACGAGACGCCAGCCGGACAACTCGCGGAACGACAGGCGGACCAGGAGTTCGACGACCCTATCAACATCCAGTATACCAGCGGCACGACCGGCAACCCCAAGGGCGCGACCCTCTCGCATCACAACATCCTCAACAACGGCTACTTTGTCGCGCGGCTCCAGGGCTTCACCGAGAACGACCGGCTCTGCATACCAGTCCCACTCTACCATTGTTTCGGCATGGTCATGGGCAACCTCGGCTGCATGACGCACGGCGCGACGATGATCTATCCCGCCGAGGCGTTCGAGCCAAAGGCAGTCCTGCAGACGATTCAGGAGGAGCGCTGCACCGCGCTCTATGGTGTGCCGACAATGTTCATCGCCGAGCTGGCCGACCCCGACTTCGCTCAGTATGACTTCTCGTCGCTGCGCACCGGTGTGATGGCTGGTTCCCCCTGCCCGGTCGAGGTGATGCGCCAGGTGATCGACAAGATGCATATGTCCGAGGTCCAGATCTGCTATGGCATGACCGAGACCAGCCCCGTCTCCTTCCAGACGCGCGCCGACGACACCATCGAGCGGCGTGTCGCAACGGTCGGGAGCGTCCACCCCCACGTCGAAGTCAAGATTATCGACCCGGCGACCGGCAAGGTTGTCCCCTGCGGCGAGCCGGGCGAGTTGCTCACACGCGGCTACTCGGTGATGATCGGCTATTGGAACAACGACGAGGCGACGGCCAGCGCTATCGACCGCGCGGGCTGGATGCACACCGGCGATCTGGCGACCATGGACGAGCAGGGCTACGCCAAGATCGTTGGGCGGCTGAAGGATATGGTGATTCGCGGCGGCGAGAACGTCTATCCGCGCGAGGTCGAGGAGTTTCTTTACGGGCATCCCAAGGTCAGCGACGTGCAGGTGGTTGGCGTGCCAGACGCCAAGTATGGCGAAGAGCTAATGGCGTGGGTCATCTTCAAGGAGGGGCAGTCCGCGACGCCAGAGGAGATGACCGAGTACTGTCGCGGGCAAATCGCCACCTTCAAGATTCCCCGCTACTGGAAGTTCGTCGAGCAATTTCCGATGACTGTGACGGGCAAGGTGCAGAAGTACATCATGCGCCAGACGGCGATCAAGGAACTTGGGCTGGAGGCTGCGGCGAGCGTTCAAAGCGCATGACAGCGCGCTGGTGGCTGAGACGGAGAACAGAAGAAAGAAGGCG
>DATAOM010000062.1:0-13036 GCA_036265775.1 Ktedonobacterales bacterium
CGCGCCCTGTCTGAGACGAGTCTCTGAATACGTCACTGGGAGGATCCAGGCGTCAGATGGCGAAGAACGTCCACCCAGCAGCAAACAAAAGGAACGCGCAGTGGACTACTTCTTCTATTGCCGCGCCAAACCCAACACAGAGGCGCTGGCTGATGAGCGCACTGAGGCCCACTGGGCGTACATGGATCAGTACGCCGCGACCATGATCGCGCGTGGCCCGACGCTGAGCGATGATGGGGAGGAATGGACGGGCAGCATGCACATCGTCGGCCTGCCAGACGCCGCAGCGGCGCAGACCTTCGCCTTCGAGGAGCCCTACTATCGCGCTGGCATCTTCGGCGACATGTTCATGCGTCGCTTCCGCAACGAGCCTGGGCGCACGATGTGGCAGTTCCAGGGCGATCCCGACCACCAGCAGCGCTTCCTCGTCATTGGTCATGGCAAGCCAGAAGCGTCCGTCCAGCTCGACTCCCTTCCATCACGCCAGCGATTCTTCGACGACCATCGTAGCCAGGCGATCGTCAGCGGTTCGCTTCTCTCCGATGATGGCGCCACATGGTTCGGCGCTATCATGCTCGCTGAGGCACCCGACCGCGCCGCTGTCGAAGCGCTTGCCGCAAACGACCCGTTCGCGCAGGCGGGACTCTACCAGTCCGTCGAGATTCATCGCTGGCGCTTCGGCGGACGGCCCACCACCTGATCCCTTGGGCTTGAACAGTTCAGCAAGAAAGACCTGGCCGATGACCTCATCCACTGACTCGGCGCGAATCGTGATGGAGCGCTGCGACGCCCTCGGCGCCATCAGCGAAGAGCCAGGCCGGCTGACGCGCCGCTATGGAACCGAAGAGATGCGCCGGGCCAACGCCGCCGTCGCGGAGTGGATGCGCGCAGCGGGAATGACGACACGCTCCGACGCCCTCGGCAACCTCATCGGCCGCTATGAAGGCTCATCGCCGGACGCGAAGACCTTCCTGCTCGGCTCGCACCTGGACACCGTGCGTGACGCCGGAAAGTACGACGGCCCCCTCGGCGTGATGGTCGCGCTGGCCTGCGTCGAACGGCTGCATGCGCGCAACGAGCGGCTGCCCTTCGCGCTGGAGGTCTACGCCTTCGCCGACGAGGAGGGCCTGCGCGGCCGCACCCTCTACCTCGGCAGCAGTGTCGTCGCAGGTATCTTCGATTCCGCAGCGCTCGCTCGTGAGGACGCCGATGGCATACCGCTGGCCGAGGCGATTCGCGCCTTCGGCGGCGATCCCGACCGCCTCTCAGAGAGCGCGCGGCGTCCCGATGAGTTGCTCGGCTATGCCGAGGTCCACATCGAGCAAGGGCCTGTGCTGGAGGAGCGCGGCTACCCCGTCGGCGCCGTCTCCGCGATCCAGGGACAAACCGGCGTCGGCATAGAGTTCACTGGCGAGGCAGGCCACGCGGGGACGGTTCCCATGACGATGCGCCACGACGCGCTCGCCGCCGCCGCCGAATTCACCCTCGCCGTCGAAGCGCGCGGCCAGCAGACGCCTGGACTCGTCGCCACCGTCGGACGCTTTCAGGTGGCGCCCGGCGCGAGCAACGTCATCCCTGGTCGCGCCGAACTCTCTCTGGACGTGCGCCATCCCGATGACGCTATGCGCCTGGAGGCGGTTGACAAGCTCCACGCCAAGGCCGAAGACATCGCGCAGCGCCGGGGCGTGCAACTCGATTGGCGCGCTGGCAAAGGGCAGGCGAGTGTGGCCTGCTCACCTTATCTCACAGGAGTTTTTGCGCGCGCGGTGGCGGAATCCGGCTATCCTGACACCACTCTCGCCAGTGGCGCCGGACACGACGCCGCGATCATGTCACAGATCACTGAGATCGCCATGCTCTTCGTTCGCTGTGAGCGCGGAATCAGCCACTCGCCCGCCGAGGCCGTCGCCGTCGAAGATGTCGCCGCCGCTATCGAGGTGACCGAGCGCTTCCTGTCCCTGCTCGCGAAGGACGCTGCGAAGGCACGCTAAGGAGTGACGGCCTATGGGCAATATTGACAACTCTGACGACGAAGAGTATCCGCCTTCCTGGTTGGTCGAGAACGAGCGACGGCGACTTTGGCATGGGCCGAGCGTGGATGAGCCGGAAAGCAGCTTGTTCACGATGGATCGTATTGAGGTGACGTGCGCCTGCGACGCCGATGCAGTGCTGGCGCGTGTCCGCGAGACTCTTGACGTTGTGTTGGCCCAGTCGCCAGATAACTGGCCATCTACTGACGCCTGGCTCAAGTTTTTGCCGTCCTGGTTTCTAGCTCAATGTCGCGAGGAATACGAGCCTCCACCAATGCATCCACTGGTCGCGCAACTCTATAGCCTGCCGACGAGTCAGTGGGTTCCCTTCTATCACGAGCATCGGGACGAATGGCCACCGCAACCTCCGCCAGATCCCGACTTTCGCTGGACGGTGAGCGCCTTCGTGTACTGGTTCCTGCCCGACGAGCGACAATGGTGGTGGTGGAACGCCCAAGTCCAGGGCGCCGATCACCTTGTCGTCGAGACCGCGCCATTCGACCTGCCGTATGCGTGGGAGGCGCTCGAATGGCTGCTCTATGCCGCAGGCGCGCTGCACAGCGAATCACCTACAGGCGCGGGCCGCAACTTCCGTAGAAGGAGCATGCCATGACCACCTTCGATACCATCTTGCGGCGCGGCGATCTCGTCACCGGCGAGGGCATCGTGCCAGCAACGGATATCGGTGTCGCGGACGGACGCATCGCCGCCATCGGGTTAGACCTGGAGGGCAGCGCCCGCGAGGAGATCGCCTGCGACGGCCTGACCATCTTTCCCGGCGTAATCGACGCCCACCTCCACTTTAACGAGCCGGGACGCACTGAGTGGGAAGGCTTCGCCACTGGGTCACGCGCGCTCGCCGCCGGTGGCGCGACCGCCTGTATCGAGATGCCGCTCAACGCCCATCCCCCTACCCTCGACGCAGAGAGCTTCGACCTCAAGCGCGCCGCCGCCGAAGCGTCCTCCGTCGTGGACTTCGCGCTCTGGGGCGGCCTGGTCCCCGGCAACATTGAGCAGATGGACGAACTGGCCGCGCGCGGCGTTGCCGGCTTCAAAGCCTTCATGTCCGCCAGCGGCATCGATGACTTCTCCGCCTCCGACGACCTGACGCTCTACGAGGGCATGGCCCGCGCTACAAAGCTTGACCGCATCGTCGCCGTCCACGCCGAGAACGACGCCATCACCCGCGCGCTGGCCGAACGCGCGCTCGCCGAGGGGCGTACCGGCGTCCGCGACTACCTCGCCTCGCGTCCCATCATCGCCGAGCTGGAGGCGATCTCACGCGCCATCCTCTTCGCGGAAGAGACCAACTGCGCGTTGCACATCGTCCACGTCAGCACGGGGCGCGGTGTCGCGCTCGTCGCCGAGGCGCGCGCTCGTGGCGTCAACGTCAGTTGCGAGACCTGCCCGCACTATCTCGTCTTCATCGAAGAGGATGTCGAGACGATTGGCGCGCTGGCCAAGTGCGCCCCGCCCATCCGGTCCGAGAAGGAACGTGAGGCGCTATGGGTCCAACTTGCCGACGGGACACTGCCGATGGTCGCTTCCGATCACTCCCCCGCGCCCGCCAGCATGAAGACCGGTGCCGACTTCTTCCGCATCTGGGGCGGCATCTCTGGCTGCCAGTCGCTACTCTCGCTTCTCATCACACATGGCCATTTCGAGCGCAACCTGTCGCTAGAGACCATTGTCCGCGCCACGGCTGAGTACCCAGCCATGCGTTTCCGCCTGCCAAATAAAGGACGCATCGCGGTTGGCACCGACGCCGATCTCGCGATCGTCGCCCTCCACGACGAGATGATCCTGCAATCAGCAGATCTCTTCTATCGCCACCAGCACAGCCCCTACGTTGGCCGCATGTTGCGTGGCCGCGTCGCGCGCACCCTCCTGCGCGGCATGACCATCTACCGCGACGGCCAGATCGTCTCTGATCCCATCGGCCGCCTCATCACGCCAGAGAGTTAGGGATGATTGACGCCAGGGGTCGGTTGATAATCGCTATATGGCGCCCTGTAGGCAGGTAAAACACTGAAGCGCGAACATTCTTGCGTGAAGGAGGATCAAATGTCAGGGAGACTTGTTGCGGGTGATCTGGTGGTCGTGGATCGAGCGAGGGATGGCAAGCTGGTTGCTCGGCTAGAGAGTATCGGGGATGGGTGTGTGCATCTGAGCATGGCGTTGACCGCAGACCATGACTGGATTAGCCAGTGTGCGGTGCCGCTTTGGAAGGTGGAATTGATTCGGGCGACCGTAGGTGACGAGATGGAGCGCTACGAGCAAGAATACCGCCGTGGCCCTGGTAACGTCGCCCCTTGACTTGATGCGGGCGACCTTACTGCTGACCTGCTGGGTAAGGGTGGTATAGAGAACCGCGTCGATCGCGCACGGATAGATCAGTGTGCCATGACTATCTACCACGACTGCCAGATCGTCTCCAACCCTATCGGTCGCCTGATTATGACAGAATCATAGATAGTGACGTTTCTTGAGTTCTCACGGCCTACTTGCGCTAGGAGACGGAGATGAGCGACCACACTTCAGCCGAACGATTACGTTTGTTTGATGTTGGTTCTGGGCGAGGTATGGTGATGCTCAATTTTGGATTGCGGACTGAAATAGAGTTTGGCGCATACGCTCAGGCTTATTGGGAAGGTGCTCGTGTCCTGCGGAACAATTTTATCGCAGTGAATCACTACAGAGATACAGATGCTCTTCCTATTGTCTTCTTATATCGGCACTCGGTTGAGCTATACCTCAAGTCGCTATGCTTAACGGGAAGGCAAATACTGTTAATCCGCGGCCATAAGCTCGAACAGCCACTAAATCCATTCAGGCAGCACAAGTTGACCGTGTGGATTCCCGAACTAAAGAAAGTCTTCCAGATGCTTGAGTGGCGGTGGGATGCTCCATCCGATGAAACTTTCGAATTGCCGGACCTTGAGAAGTACATCCAAGATTTAGAAGATCTGGACGCCAAGTCGGATGCGTTTCGCTATCCAGTAAAGGCCAACGGCGATCTTGCGCTGCCAAGAAATTTCTTATTTCACCTACCCTCTGTCAGCGCACATATAGATGAGATCCTAAGAGTCCTTGACGCTTGCCTTAGTGGCTTTAGCGCCACTTTGGACAACCTAAAGGACTGGGCCGCATATGATATGGAACAGGAACAAGAGTGGACAAGAGAATTAGGCGACGAGGTTGAGTGGTAAGAGGGAGGGTCATAGGTAGCCCGAGAGCATCCTTGGAAAGCCTCAGATAGCCATCCTTCACCGAGTCAGGCGAGAGCGCGTCTCTCGTCCACAACAAACGCCTCTAGCCGCTCGCCACGCAATATCGGGGTGGTATCGTAGACGTTGAGTTGCGCGGCAAAGCGCACGTCTTCGCCCAGCCCCTTGGCGCGCAACTCCTGCCCGCTTTCGCATTCCCACAGCGCCGCCGTAAGCTGGTCTCGCATCGCCTGGAAGGCCGCTGCGCACATTTGCGCCTCCATCGTCTGCGAGAACGATAGCGCTGAAAGAATCGCTCCCGCGCCGAGATAGTCTTCCACGGCGAAGCGCAGCGCACCCTCTTCATCAGGCGTCCGCCAGCGTTCGCCGCAAGCCAGCACGGTAACGTTGAGAGAACTATCTCCAGTCAGCAGGTGCGAGACGGCCCCAGCCACCGCCTGCGCGTTGACCAGCGCGCCTACAAAGAGGGCCGGAGCCTGGCTGCCATACTGGCTGCAGGTGGACCCGTTGGGCGAGGGCAGTATGACGCGCGCGCCCGGCTTAACCACCAGAAACGAGTGCGGCGAGAGACTGAAGCGCGTGAGCGTTGGCGCCGCCGCATGATGCAGGGCGACCTCACCGCCGATGCGTTGGGCGAGCGCGGTATAAATCGCCTCATCGGTCGCGCACGGATAGATCAGCGCGCCATGATGCACGGCGGTCGCGGCGGCCGTCGAGAAGCGCAGCGTATCCACGACGACCAGGATATCGCCACGCTCGGCGGCGTCACGCGCGCCACGCCTTCCCCAAGCCAGCCGCGCGCGCGGGATTCCAGTATCGTAATTGTCGTTCATGAAAGATCCCCTGTGGCATTGTACGCGCGGCGCACGCAGGGCGCATAAGCCAGCTTGGCCAAGGAGCAGCGGCTCCACTCGATGTCATAAACTCAACGAGACTGAACACGACCATTCCGGCGAGGGCAGTTTGGAGAAAGGAAGACCTCACGATGGCGACCACCTATGACTTCGACGCACGCATCTCCAGCGCCGTAAGGAAGGTTCGTGCGCGATCCACCAAAAACGGCGCGACAACCACTCACCGCCAGCAAAAGGCCGTCGACGGACCGCTGGCGCCCGCGCAGCTGGAGCAGATGGATCGCTACTGGCATGCCGCCAACTACCTGACCGTCGCGCAGATCTACCTGCTCGACAATCCGCTACTGCGTGAGCCCCTGAATCCGCAACACATCAAGCCGCGACTGCTCGGCCACTGGGGCACGTCCCCCGGCCTCAGCCTCCTCTACATCCACCTGAACCGCCTGATCACCGAGCGCGACGCCAACATGATCTACCTGACCGGGCCAGGTCACGGCGGCCCGGCCCTGGTCGCCCTCGCCTATCTTGAAGGGACCTATTCGACGGTCTATTCCGAGGTCACGCAGGATGTAGCGGGGCTGCGGCTTCTGTGCCGCCGCTTCTCGGCTCCCGGCGGCATCCCCAGCCACGTCAGCGTGCAGACCCCCGGCTCGATTCACGAGGGCGGCGAGCTTGGCTACGTGCTGTCCCATGCGTTCGGCGCGGCCTTCGATAACCCCGACCTGATCGTCGCCGCGGTCGTCGGCGATGGCGAGGCGGAAACAGGGCCATTGGCCGGAGCCTGGAAGGGGACCAGTTTCCTCAATCCCATCCGCGACGGCGCGGTGCTGCCCATCCTGCATCTCAACGGCTACAAGATCAGCGGCCCGACGACGATGGGGCGCGACAGCGACGACGACGTTGCGAACCTGCTGCGCGGCAATGGCTACGAGGTCCACTTCGTGGAGGGTGACGACCCCGAGCGCGTGCATCAGTCATTAGCGGCGACGCTCGACCGCTGCTACGAGCACATTCGCGCGATCCAGACAGATGCCCGCGAGCACGGTATCTCTGAGCGGCCACGCTGGCCAGCCATCGTGTTGCGCACGCCCAAGGGCTGGACAGGCCCGAAGGTGGTCGACAACCTGCCCGTGGAGGGGACCTTCCGTGCACACCAGGTGCCGCTTGCGAACGTCCGCCAGGACCCGGACCAGCTTGCCCAGCTCGAGGAGTGGATGAGCCGCTATCGCCCGGACGAGCTGTTCGACGCCGAGGGGAAATTCGTCGCCGAGCTGGCCGCCCTGGCGCCGTCGGGCGACCGCCGCATGAGCGCTAACCCGCATGCGAACGGTGGAAAGTTGTTGGTCGACCTGGACGTTCCCGACTTCCGCGACTATGCGTTCGCGGTCGAGCGTCCTGGCGCCGACCGGGGCGAGTCTACACGCCAATTCGGCAAGATGCTGCGCGACATCTACACACGCAACGCCGATGCGCAGAACTTCCGCCTGTTCTGTCCCGACGAGACCAACTCGAACCGGCTCGGCAATGTGTTCGAGGTCGAAAATCGCTGCTTCGTCGGCAGAACGCTCGATATCGACGATCATCTGGCGCCAGATGGCCGCGTCATGGAGGTGCTGAGCGAGCACCTCTGCGAAGGCTGGCTCGAAGGCTACCTCCTGACCGGCCGGCACGGCCTGTTTGCGACCTATGAGGCCTTTGCCATGGTCTCCGCCTCGATGACCGTGCAGCACACCAAGTGGCTCCAGGAAGCGATAGACCTGCCCTGGCGCGCGCCCGTCGCCTCGCTGAACATCCTGCTCACCTCGACCTGCTGGCGCAACGACCACAATGGCTTCAGCCACCAGGGACCTGGCCTGATCGACGTCATGCTCTCCAAACGGGGCACGGTCGCGCGCATCTACCTGCCGCCCGACGCCAACTGCCTGCTCTCGGTCGCTGACCATTGCCTGCGCAGCCGCAACTACGTCAACCTCATCGTGATCGACAAACAGCCGCAGCTCCAGTACTTCGATATGGAGCACGCCATCGAGCACTGCCGCCGTGGCGCCTCGATCTTGCCGCGTGTCAGCAGCGACGCTGGCGACGAGCCAGATGTAGTACTGTGCGCCGCTGGCGACATTCCGATGCTCGAGACGGTGGCGGCGGCGTGGTGGCTGCGACGGCTCGCGCCGGACCTGCGCGTGCGCGTCGTCAATGTGGTGGACCTGATGCGGCTCTTCCCCGCTGGGTATCACCCGCATGGGATGACCTCAGAGGAGTTCGTCGAGCTCTTTACCGAGGACAAGCCTGTCGTCTTCGCGTTCCATGGCTACCAGCGGGCCATTCACGAGATCGTGCATGGTCATCCCGATGTCGATCGTATCCACGTGCGCGGCTTCAACGAGCAAGGGACCACCACCACGCCGTTCCAGATGTGCGTCCTCAATGGCATCAGCCGCTTCCATCTCGCGGCGGAGGCGATTCGTCGCACGCCGCGCCTGAGCGACCGCGCGACGGAGCTGATCGCAGAGTGTGAATCACGCATCGAGCAGTCCGTCGTGTACGCCTACGAGCATCTGGAAGATCCACCCGAGATCCGCGACTGGGTATGGACCGACTGAGGCCTGTCGCAGCGGGAGAAGGGCAGGGAGTGACTGATGACGCAGACCACGCGCGTCCTCACGCTCAACATCGGCTCATCCAGCCTGAAGGCGGCGCTGTACGAGATCAGCCCGGCGCACGACGATCCCCAGCTCGTCTTCGCCGCCCACGCCGAGCGCCTGGGTGATGCGCGCGGCCATATGTCCGTGCAGGACACACAGGGACAGACGCTTTTCACAACGGAGCGCGGCTTGAGCGATCACCCCACAGCGCTGCAGACGCTACTAGACTGGCTGCGGCAACAGCCCCATGAGCGCGAGTTCGATCTTGTGGGCCATCGCGTCGTCTTCGGCGGCCAGCAGTATCGTGAGCCGCAGTTGATCACGGACGACCTCGTGGCCGCCCTCGAAGACCTGTCCCACTTCGATCCGCTCCACATGCCACAGGCGCTCAGCGTCATCGCCTACATGCGGCGAGCCTACCCGCGCATCGCCCAGGTCGCGTGCTTCGACACCGCCTTTCACCGCTCGATGCCGCAGGAGGCGCGTCTGTACGGATTGCCCTATACGCTCGCGGACGCAGGCGTCATCCGCTACGGCTTTCATGGACTCTCATGTGAATCGATCCTGCTGCAATTGCGCGCCATTGACCAAGCGGCGGCGGAGGGCCGCGTGATCATCGCGCATCTCGGCGCTGGCGCGAGCATGACGGCGGCGCATAACGGCGTGAGCCTCGACACGACCATGGGCTTCACGCCGACGGGTGGATTGGTGATGGGGACCCGTTCGGGCGATCTCGATCCAGAGATCGTCCTGTATCTGCTGGAGGAACGGAAGCTGGACGCGATGGCGCTGCGACGGTTGTTCACTACAGAGGCCGGCATGCTTGGCGTCTCGGGCGTGAGTGGCGACATGCGCGACCTGTTGGAGCAGTCCGCGACCAACCCGCGCGCAGGGGCGGCGGTGACACTCTTTTGCTATCAGGCGCGCAAATACCTGGGCGCGCTCGCCGCCGCGCTTGGTGGAGTGCAGACACTGGTGTTTACCGGCGGGATCGGCGAACGGGCCGTTGAGGTCCGCCAGCGCATCTGCGCGGGCCTGGATTTTCTCGGCGTTAGAGTCGATACTGCGCGCAATGCGGCGAACGCGGCGATCATCTCGGTGGAGGGCAGCCCCGTGATGATCCGCGTCATGCCATCCGACGAGGACCGCATGATAGCGCGGCATACCCATCGTCTCATGCAGGCGGGAAAGGCTGGCCATACGTAAGGCGCCCGCCGTCGCCAGTGTGGCGCACGTCCCGTCTCATGGTGGCGCCGCCTGCGTTCAGTGGTGGTAACGAGGGTAGAATAAGCGAACTAGCCGGAGCGACGCGCACACGTGAGAGGAGAACCGCATGACTGTCGAGGTAAAGCGCTTGCCGATCCGGCTCAAGCCGGATTCGAGTCGCGTCATTACCCGCTTCTTTAGCGTTGGCGATGAGAAGCGCGTCCGCGGCATTGTCGAGCGGATACTCGCGATCCCCGAAGAGACCGTCGTGACCCTGCTGGCGAAGCTCGAGGACGACTACCGTCCGATCCACTCCGATATCGAGGACACGTTTCGCGAGCATTACGCGGCGGTCAAACAGCACATCACCAATCAAGACACGGTAAGCGACGCGCGACAGATGCTCATCGGCGCCTGCTTCACGTTGGAATACGCGCTCGAATCAGCCGCCCTGTTCAATCCCTCGATGGTGCAGGCCGTTGACCAATCCGATGTGCCGCCGGGGTCGGTGCGTTTCCTCATGAGCCTGCGCGCCACCGGCGAGGGGCATATCTCCTCCATCGTCTTTCGCCGTGGCCTGATCGACGCAGATGGCGCGGTCACCATCGACCCGCGCGGACGCTATAGCCGGGCGGCCCGTCCGATGACTCCAGACCAGTTCGACAAGCAGGACTTCGTGCGGCAATTGCACGCGCTCGATGCGTGGACTCCACACGCGCAGGACGTCTTGAGCCGGCTAGGAGACCCATTTACTCGCGCCGAACTGTCCAACGCCATTGACGACATTCGCAAGCAATCCACGGTCACGGGCAAGCTGGAAGAATCCATTGACACGCTCCTTGACCTGACCCAGGCGAACTACCAGATTCCACTCCAGCCAGACATGGACATCTCCGAGGCCGTCATCTTCCCCTATTCCGAGAACGAACGCCACGGCATCGAGGATCTGCGTCTCGTCCGCTTCACCGACGACGATGGATCGTGGCGCCTCTACGGAACCTACACGGCCTTTGACGGCGCTCAAATCTTTCCCCAACTGCTCGACTACACCGTCGGTCAGAACGTCGAGATCAGCCTCCTCACCGGTCGCAGCGCGAAGAACAAGGGAATGGCGCTATTTCCGCGCAAGATTCGCGGTCGTTACGCCATGATCGCCCGGCTCGACAACGAGAACCTCTACTACATGGAGTCGAACGATGTGCGCGTCTGGGACGAGGCCCAGATATTATGCGCCCCGAAGTTCCCCTGGGAGGTTGTCCAGATCGGCAACTGCGGCTCGCCGCTCGAGACCGAGTCCGGCTGGCTGCTCCTGACTCACGGCGTCGGGCCCATGCGCCAGTACTGCATTGGCGCGATCCTGCTGGACCGCGACGATCCCTCCAAGGTAATCGGCCAGACGCGCGAGCCGCTGCTGGTTCCCACCGGAATTGAGCGCTTTGGCTACGTCCCCAATGTCGTCTACTCCTGTGGCGGCATGATCCATGCCGGCAAGCTGATCCTGCCCTATGCGATGAGCGACCTGGCGACCAGCATCGCCGTCGTTGATCTGCAGGAGCTGCTCGACTCCCTCACGTCATAGGAGAAAGCGGCTCTGTCAGCTAGCCCGCATGGCTTGCATAGCTGGAGTGGAAGGCGGAGATGAGACTGGCGCACTTGTCGAGATCGTCGAGCCACGGCTCGTGACCACCGGAGACGATCTCAAACCGGCTGTGCGGCATCAGCGCCGCCCTGGCCTTCGCCTCCGCGATCGGCTGATAGGTGTCATGGTCGCCCCAGAGCACGAACGCCGGCTGGGCGATGCGCCGCAACTCGTCGTCTGAGAGCGCGTACCGGCGTGGTTTGGCGTCCGCCCCTTTGAACATCTCCCGCAGATAGCTCGAGACTGTCATCGCGTACCCCGCGCGGTGAGTGGCCTGATACGTCGCGCGCACGAGATCAGGATAAGCGCGCACCGCGGCTGGCCCCATCGTTCCCGCCAGGATGTTCCGGTATGCGGAGGGTGGCGCCGGTAGCCAGAAGATCAGTCGTCCGAGGCCGGGACGCGCCAGGAAGCGTAGGCCGTCAGGCGTGGCTCCGAAGGCGACGGCGGGGAACCCAATAGCGACCACCGAGCGCACGCGGTCCGGCGCGTCGTGCGCCAGCCAGAGGGCCTGCATGGCGCCCTGCGAGTGTCCAACGAGGCGCGCCTGTTCAAGCCCCAACGCATCGAGGCAGCCGATCAGCATCTCCTTGTACCACGCCCGCAGATCAACGTTGTTGAAGTTGACCGCGTCCGTCGCGCCGTGCCCCGGCGCATCCAGCATGAGGCAGCGCGCGCCCGCGAGCTGGCTCACCAGCGGCGCCCAGTGCGCGACGCAGTGGCCGTAGCCATGCAGGAACACCACCGGCTCGTCCGCGCCGACTTCTACTACCCGCAGGCGCAGACGTGGCCGCGCGAGTGAGAGCATGTGAACGGCTGGGGACAACTCGTAACCACCGAAGATACGCGCCTCGGCTGCAATGTAACCTGGATTCGTCGGCATTCCACTTCCTCCCTCTCGCCTGAGCGTCAATAAGAGCGTCCTCATGTGTCTCCGGCTATTCGCTCTTGCGCCCAATCGCGCAATATCCGCCATGCCCATTGGCGGCGACGCGAATGTCCGAGTATCCCGCCGCCTGCAGGAGCGTTTCGACTGATTCTGGCGATTCCGCCAGGCGCGCGCCGGTGAGCGCAAACGCCGCTTGCGTGAGCCTGGGAGCATACTGACTAAGATAGAATCCAATCGCCACCTCGCCGCCCTCGCGCAGGACCCGCCGCAACTCCTGCAGCGTCACCGTGGGGTCGGGCCAGAAGTAGAGCACATGAATGCCGACGACCAGATCAAAGCTGCCGTCTTCGAAGGGCAACGCCTCGGCGCTCCCCTGGAGCACGTCGAGGCGCCCGGCGCGTATCGCCGCCAGATTACGCTGTTTTGCCTGCTCCACCATGACGGGGGAGCGATCTAGCCCCACGACATGCCCGGTAGTCGCCCTCGGGGCCAGCGTATGCAGCGTCAGCCCCGGCCCACTGCCGACCTCCAGGATGTGGCTGTCTGGCT
>DATAOM010000063.1:0-6580 GCA_036265775.1 Ktedonobacterales bacterium
TGTCGGCCTGATGAAACACGTGAGGCCATGAGCATGGCGAAAGCGCTGGTCAGCGACAGCTACCGGCAGGCTGGCTATACCGGCGTGCAGACGCTAGGAGGCATCGGCTTCACCTGGGAGCATGATATGCAACTCTACTTCCGGCGCGCCAGTGGAAGCTGGAGCCTGTTCGGTGACCCGATCTGGCATCGGGAGCGGTTATTGCAATCCCTGCAGATCTAGAGGGCCACGCGCTCAGGTCTGCGGCGAGCCAGCGGGAGCGGGCGTGGCGCCTTTTGGCTCGACGGGATAGGCCGCGCGCCAGGCCGCATAGCCACCCGCGAGCGCGACTGCGTCGAACCCCAGCCGGCGAAGCTGTAGCGCCACACGGGCGCTGCTACCCTCGTGGGGTCAGGTGCAGTACGCCACCACCCGGCGATCTCGCACGGCGGTCGAGGCCCACTCCTGGATCTGGTCGGGCAGGACGCGCACGCTACCCGGAATCTGGCCATCATCCTGCGCGTACTGCCCGCGAGCGCGCACATCCAGCACAAGCGGTGGGTCTTTGCTCTCCAGGAGTTGCGCCAGTTCCTCGGCGCTGATGCGCGGCGCCTCATCCGGCTCCCCCGCGAACAGTCCCGCCAACTCGCTCGACCGCTCCTCCGGCGGCGTCACACGCGCACGCGCGACAAATTCCCCATAGCGTGCGGCGAGGGGCGTAGCGGTGACGCCATGCGCGAGAGCGGAGACCAGCACCACCACGCCAACAATGGTAAAAATCCACACCGCATCGGGCGCGTTCGCCGCGACGACCAGCAGCGCCAGCAAGAGGGAGCTGAGGCCGCGCGGGCCAAACCAGCCGATAAAGAGCCGCGCCTCACGGCTCAATGCCGCCCGTTGCAAGATCAGCCATTGAACCAGCGGGCGGACGAGGAGAATCGTCGCAAGGGCGAGAGCCAGCGCCGCCAGCAGCGGGATCGATCCTAGCAGACCAGAGAGAATCACGCCAAAGAGCAGAAAGGCGAGCAGCATCGTCATCTCCGCCGTGACCTCGCCGTACTCCAGAAAGCAATCGCAGAGCGAGACGTCGAAGATGTTGACGGCGAGACCGGCGAAGAAGGCGGCGAGAAAGCCATCGCCGCCCAGCGCCTGAGCAGAGATAAAGGCCAGCAGGACGAGGCCCAGTCCGTAGAGCGCCTGATACTCGCGGCGGATACTGTAGCGAGCGTCAGCCTTCCCGATGATCCAGCCACCTACGCCGCCCACCAGCAGCCCCACGATAGGGCTGATGATGAGCAGTCGGGCTCCAAAGACCAGCCAGTCTCCGACGCCATTGATTTCCTGCCGCATGATGGCGATGAGCGCGAGAACGATCGGCAGAATGATGACGTCGTTCATGCCAGCCTCCACACGCAACGCGCTGCGCACGGCGCGCGGAATGCGCCCATCGCGCAGGATATCGCGCAGAACGATGGGATCAGTGGAGGCCATCAATGCGCCAAGCAACAACGACTCGATCAGCGTAGCGTTGAACAGGAAATGGGCGAAGAGCGCGACTCCGACGATGGTCAGCACGGTTCCTGGGCCGAGAAGCAGCGCCGAAACACGCCAGTCTGAACGCAACTCGTTCACATCGAGCCGGACCGCGTCGAGAAAGAGTACCAGCGCGAGGCTGAGCGTCGCCACCGCCTCCAGTCCCGGCGAATAGAGATCGATGCGCACAACACCCATGCGGCCCAAGAGCAGGCCGATGCCCAGGAAGATGATCGGGTACGAGATGGGGCTGCGATCCACGACGCCAGAGGCGAGCGCGGCGATTGTCAGCACTATGGCGAGGAGCGCGAACCAGCCATCAAGGCCCATTGTCGTCCCGTCTCAACTAGAGAATGTATGATTTGGTCGGATTTTCTATAGTGGCGCACCGGAGCGAGAGGTGTCAAGCAGCAAAGCTGCCCGACGCGCGCTCCAGAAGTTGAGGCGTATCGGGCAGACCAGACGGCGCTATCGCGCTGACTAGGCAAGCTGTGGTCGTCGGGCGCGTAGTGTCGCGATGCTGTAGATCAGGCTGCCGAGCGCCGGCACAAGCAGCACGAGGATGAACCAGCCCCACATGCCGCGCCGCAGTGTGTCGATGATCCCCAGCAGCCAGGCGCCGAGCGCCGCGATAGCTGGAATCCAGACGGTGTAGCCCATGATGTTATTGTAGTCGTGCAAGTTCTCGCCAAGGGCGATGGCTCCGGCGAAGTAGACGATGTAGTCGAGGATGTAGAGGCCCGGCGCGAGCAGCGAGAGGATGAGGACCCAGCGTGTCATGATGGCCATTCTCCATTCCTGGCCGCAGGATCTTTTTCGCCTGCGGCGCTTCTGCGTTCAAAACAATCCGTAACGATGCGTGGGAGCTATGCGGTCCGAACACGCGGGACGCGCGGCGTCGCGACCGACTCCAGGACGCTATACAGCAGGCTGCCCGCATAGGGCAGGCACAGCGCCAGCGCGAACCATCCCCAGCGACCCTGGCGCGCCGCGACGAAAGCGCCGACCAGCCACGCGACGACGGCGAGGCCGAGCCAGCCAATGAAGCCATAGATCGCCACGTCAGTCATGAAGTCAGGCGGATCGCCTAACGAGACCGCCCAGACCATATAGACCAGATTATCCAGCAGGAAGAGCGCAGGCGCGGCCAAAGAGAGGATCATCGTCAGACGCAGCATCGTCAGCCCTCCCACATGCTCGGCGCTCGCAGCCAGCAGCAGGTCGCGCAGCGCCCCCGGCCAGAGCGCAAGCACGCCACCAGCGCCACCCGTCCGCCAGGCATCGCGGCATAGGTCGCGGAAGGCGCGCGCCATCTCATCGCCATAGGCGCGGCGGAATGACGCAGGGAAGACCCGCAGGAGCGCGCGATAGAGGCGCGCCGACCAGACAGCGACGCCGCTCAGCGCATCGTCACGCTTCATCCAGCGCCTCCCAATCCAGGGTCGAAGCCTGGATCAAACCCAGGAATATCCAGCAGGTGTCGCTGGCGCGCCTGCGCCACCAGCCGCGCCAGCCGTCGCGCCTCCGCCGCCGCCACGCGCTGACCGAACTCGGTCAGGCGGTAGTAGCGTCGCCGCTCGTCATCCAGCGCCGGATCGGGCCGCTCCTCGGTCTCTACAATGAGTCCCTGCGCGAGCATCTGCTTGATGGAGCGATAGAGCGTGCCGGGGCCAATGCGAAGCTGCCCCTGCGTGCTTGCCTCGACCTCGCGCATGATGGCGTAGCCATGCCGCTCGCCGCCGGAGAGCGCCAGCAGGATCTGGAAGACCGCAGGTGTCAGGGGCAAGAGCGCCTCGGCGACGCCATTCTCCTGAGTCATCGAGCATCGCCTCCGCCACTAAAGTACTCGCGCTGGATATATCCAACGTGGATAGTATGGGCGGACGAAGGAAAAAAGTCAAGAGCGGCCAAGGTCCCCTTGGGAAGATGCCAATGAGTAGGCCCCTCCTGCATAGGAGGGGCCCTTCGCCAGGCATGTTATGAGTGTCCTAGAGTTGTAGAAAGGTCAGCGCTTTCTCGATGCTTTGCGCGAAATCGGCTGGGAAGTCATGAGCAAGCTCAGGGTGTTCTTCGAGCTCACAGGGAATGCCATGGGTGTTCATGAGCGTGTGCATCTTGCGCACTATCTCCTGACCTTCTGGCGACTCATGCAGACCCATCACGATATACCCGCGCAATCCACTTGCAGCTGCGGTTTCCAGATACGGCTTCAGTGGCTCCAGATCGCGCAGGTAGGGGCCGACGACAAAGAATCCCTGGGCCTTGACTGCTCCCGTCACTGCCAGGTGGATTGCCAGCCCACCTCCGGCTGAAAATCCGCCGAGCACGGTGCGTTCAGGGTCGATCACATCCTTGGTATTCAGGAGTTGATAGAGTTGGGTTACATCGGTGGTTCCGCGCTCACGATCGTTCCAGATGTAGGCGTCGGGGATGACCAACTGGGAGGATTGGGCGCTGGCGAGCAGCCACCCCTTCTCCACCATCGGCCGCCAATCATGGGCGGCCAGACGGGCATTTTGCCAGTTGCCATGCAGCGCCAGAAGCAGTGGGAGATGATCAGCGCCCTTCTCTGCTGGCGGGAGGACCAGCAGTTCCGGACTGGTCTCAGTTTTGACTTCAGCGAAGCGCCTCAGGCTGAGCGAGGCTAACTCCTCGTATGCCGGTACCCCTTGCAGCGAGGCCAGGTCTGCATCTTCACGTATGAGCGCCGCTGGATACGAGTAGCCGGCGTCAAGCGCTTCTTTGAACGCCTGGATAGCGAGATCTGGCTTATGCGCTCGCGCCGCCAGACACATCTTCCAGTGGTACATCAGCCCCTGCTGGGGGAACATCTGTGGGTATTGCTGAAGCAAGGCCAGCGCTTGCCCATATTCTTGCCGGCCATAGAGGGCGGTCAGATCACGACGGAAAGCGGTGTAGTTGTGTTCGGCCATGGCACGTATTCCTTTCATTCTTGCTGATGCGGGAGCGACTATTTCTCGACGGTTGCGAGGACGCGCAGCGTCTGACGGTGAGCGATAACGTCCAACTGCGCCGCGCTCATGCGGTCAGAGAGGCGGAAGAGAATCGCTGGCTGCCCCTGATAGGTGATAGGTAGGTCCGGTTCGTTCCGCCAGCGCGGGCGCCGCAGGATGAAGGCCTGTATCGCTGGATGAGACCAGTACACTGCGTCATCGGCTGAAAACCCGCCCAACATGCGCCCACAATGCGGGCAGAGTCCGCGTATCCAGAAACGCCGCTTCAGCGGGTCATCGGGCGTCGACGAGACCTCTTGTTTGGGGCCGCCCACTTCTATAGGGGCGAGCTTCCCACAAAATTTGCAGGACATCTGCCCGTTGGCGACCGCCTGAAGCAAGTGGCGACTGATCGCGCGCATCGTGCGCTTGAAGGCTGGCTGGAATGAGCGCAAATGGTCCACTCCAACCAGTCCCTTGCCATTGACGATGTCAAAGCCGAATCGCTGCGAGCAACTGGGGCAGCGCATGCGCAAATACCGCTGCCCGTTGGCGAGCGTTTCAAAGGAGCCATGCAGGCGCTGACGCCCACAGTAGTAACACCACATGCCTGTGGCGCGCCATCCCAGAGCAGGTTCTTCGCCGTCTAGCGGTAAATCAAACGCGGCGGCTTCTTCTCTCAACTCGCCATTGAGAATCTGGCGGAGCCGCTGGCGGGCGCGGTGCAGCCGTGTTTCCAGAGCGCTAATGCTCAGGCCTAGGCGGACGGCAGCTTCGCGCTGCGGCAGTCCATGCAGATAGTAGAGTTCGACCGCTTCGCGCGTCTGTTCTGGCAGCAGCTTCAGCGCCTGCTGGAGCAACTGAAATAAGGCTTCCCGGCTCAGGCGCTCGTCCGGGTCGACCGCGTGAGGATCGGGCGCGCTGGCCGCCAGCGATTCTTCCAGCGTTTCTTGCTCGGCGCCGGGAGAGACGTCAGAAAAAGGTGAGCGCCGCGAGGCATCTGTAGCAGAGGCGCGCAGGTAGCGTAAACAGATGTTGCGACAAATTTCATCCAACCAGACCTGGGCATGGTCGGGCGAGTCCAGGGAGTCGAACTTCTTCCAGGCAACCAGCAACGTCTCCTGGACGACATCTTCCAGCGCATCGGGAGCCACGCCGCGCAGACGTGCGAGCCGCAAAAGGCGTGGGCGAGCGCCTGCAAGAAGTTGTTCTCTCTCGAGGTGAAGTTGAGCTATCACAGCGGCTCCAATGTGCGTCGATCTTCTTGACCTTGTCATTTCTCTACATGCATATCCCTATCGCTTGAGGCCACGCAAACCTTGCGAAAAAGTCGCAGAGAAAAGTATGCACTGGGTCGTATCCCGCTCTTCGAGACTGGCGCCAGGATGAGACCATCGCGCTCGCCAAACCGGCCGATCAGATCTTCTCAAGAGACCCTTGAGCGAGCCGCACAGTTGTCATACTCGCTATGCTGCTGGTGTCACATCGCGCGCAGTGGGTGTTGTGGATTTTCCGCCACGGAATGCGCGACCGATAGCACGCACCGCATCGACGATCACATCGGCGGTCTGTTCGTTGATGAGCTCCAGCCGCTGATTCAGCTCGTAGAAACCACGTCCGCCACCCTGGCGCCAGGGTGGTGTCTCACCGGCGACGCGCTCTGGAATCGTCAGGTGGATCAGGCGCTGATGGGTCCGCTCGGCGATCTGGTCCAGGCGCGCGATTTTGTCGAGGCGCAGCGGAAGCTCGGTGTGATCGTCGATGCGGTAGGACTCGCCAGGCAGGGAGTCGTACCACTCGTTGGGAAAGACCTTCTGTGTCGTGCTGAGGATGTTGTCCACGCCGAAGGTATGCAGGATGTCGTACGCCGCGTCGGAGCAGTTGCGCCGCTGGACAGCGTAGGGCAGGCGGCTGATCCAGACGACCGTCTTCCAAGCGTCTTTCGCCTGTGGCGCGGGCACGTTGAAGACTTTGAACTCATCGTAAGTCGGGCCAAACTCGAAGAGCGAGGCGAGCGGCGTCTGTGTATGCACGGACCAGAAATCGGTCTTGCCCGGCGGCTCGTACGCGCCTCCTATGCGGTTCTCGACCGAGCCGGCGTTGAACCAGCCCGT
>DATAOM010000064.1:0-8598 GCA_036265775.1 Ktedonobacterales bacterium
CGCGTTCGGGGATGCCGCACACGCCGACGCCATCGTTCCCTTGAAGCCGGTTCCCTACTCGCATTCGTGGTATATCGATCAGCCGGACATGATGACCGAGATCGGTCAGCGCGACGCGAAGTGGCTCAACCAGCAGACCGAATCCGGCGTCGCGCCCTGCTCTACCGAATACCTGACCGTGCTCGATTTTGGCCATCCCACCCGCAAATTCACCACCGGCGCGCCGCTGAATGACTACGCGATGAGCATGTTTGGTAAGCAGAACGCCTGGCGCACCTACAGCGAGGTTGAGCAACTGACCAAGACCTACATTGACTCCTGGATGGCCAACGTCAGTTCCTGCCCGCGCCTCGTCCTCGTCATGGGCACGAGCAACTTCGCTCAGTGCAGCAAGTCCGTCGGTCCCTGCGATGTCTACACCGCCGGCAAGTATTGGGATATCGTCGCACACGATGTCGCGGATTACGTCGCGCAGAAGGGGTATGGGTCACGTATCACGGGTGTCTGGGTCGGCGACGACGCCGAGACGAGCTGGGACCCCTGGCCGGCGACCGCGCAGTTTCTCTACGGCGTGCGCGACCAGGAGCGGACGTATCAGACGCACGCGCGCATGGTGAACTATGGCGACGCGAATATTGGGGCGTGCAGCGAGGTCACTGGCGGTTGTGATGGGGGCTGGACCCCAGAGAACGTCTATGATGCGGCCTGGGGCATCGGCTGGGCGGTTCCACTGCCCGAAGCCTACACCCCGACGACAACACAGCGCTGGGTGGATGTCGCCAACGTCATGAGCATGGGGCCAAATCCACGTGAGTTCATGGCGTTTCACGGCTTCATGACACAATGTGGTGAGACTGACCCCTTGCCACTGGCCGGCTGCTATCCCGCCGGAGAAAGCTCGTGCCAGTTCAGCCCAGCAGTGGCGTACCAGCGCCTGCACGCCGCCGACAAGCGCCATCCCCTGACCTACGCCACCAACATGCAGTGGCTGCAACCACAGACGAACGAGCCAGGTTCTGCTGCGCATCCCTGCTTCTGAGACTCGCTCAGCGCCAGGCGCCTTTGGCGACCGCTTGACGCCGTAACATCTCTACGCACTATACTTGCACGGTTCTTTTACCTCTACCATATCTATGAAGGAGCGCACGCTATGACGTCTCGCGCAACCGCCGATCAGCAGGACGCTGCTCCGCCAAGGGTCCGCGGCGCCGCGACCAACGAGCCCGACGACACTCTTCCGACGCCGGAGCGCCAGGCTGAACTGCGCGCAGCCTACGAGGCAAACGTCGCCGCTGGCAGACCGCCCTATGCGAACGTCCGCCTGCGCTCGCGTGGCGAGGTGCGCTGGATTCTCCAGGAGCGCGGCTGGTCGGGCGAATACGACGCCTACACCGTCAAATATGTGCTGACTCCGAAGGGCGAAGACGCGCGGGCCGCAGACCTGCGTGGCGTCAACCTGAGCCATGTTCCCTTGCGCGATGTGTACCTGCGCCGCGCCGACCTGAGCGGCGCCAACCTGGTCTTCGCCGATCTCACCGGCGCGCATCTCGCCGACGTGACCCTAAACGACGCCGATATGGGTCGTGTCATCCTCCATCGCGGCGAACTCAACTACGCGACGCTTACGGGCGCGCACCTACGCCAGGCGGATCTCTCCTCCGCGAATCTCCAATATACCAACATCGCCGGGGCGCGTTTCCACAACGCGGACCTGCGCGGAACCGTCTTGCACGGCGCCTACCTGGATGCGCGCACGATTCTCAGCGACGCCCGGCTGGATGAGCATACCTGGCTGGGAGATATTAGCTGGAATGGCGCGGCGCTCACCCGTATTGATTGGGACCGCGCGCCACGCATCGGCGACGAGGGCAAGCCGCTCGCCGGAACCAGCCGCGCCGTCCCTGGTGGGATGACCGGCGATCAGGTCGCGCCGCTCTCGCCAGGCCAGGCGCGCACCAAACGCTATCGGGACGCCGCCCGCGCCTATCAGCAACTGGCGCTGGCGTTGCAGGCGCAGGGGATGACTGAACCTGCGGCGCGCTACGCCTATCGCGCGCAGACGCTGCAACGCAAGGCGCTCTTCCGTCAGGGCAAGTTGGGACGGTGGGGCTTCTCGCTCGCGCTGGCCCTGCTGGCGGGCTACGGCTATCGCATGGGGCGCATCATATTGGCCTATCTGCTGGTCGTCGGCCTTGCCGCGCTCGCCTACTGGATGCTCGGCGTGTCGGGCTATGGGCCGCTGCTCGCGCCGCACGAGGCGCTGCTGGTGAGCGTCACGGCGTTCCATGGCCGCGTCTTCGCCGAGACGTTTCAGGTGACAAGTCCGGCGGCGTGGGTCGCGGCGGCGGAGGCGGTGTCCGGGTTGCTGATCGAGGGCGTCTTCATTGCCATGCTGACCCAGCGCTTCTTCAGCAAGTAATGGGAATCCGCCGGGACTGTTTTCTCTGTAGGGGCGAGACAGGTCTCGCCCGTCCGGCGCGGCGTCTCTCCTATTTCACCTGTGCAGGATCGAGCCTGCCGATGGCATTCCCATCCCGTTCGGTGAACCATAGAGCGCCATCTGGACCTGCCGTGATCCCCATCGGGAAGGCATTTCTTGTCGGAACCTTGATCTCGCTGATATCCCCCTGCGGCGTCATGCGCCCAATGTCACCCCGATTCTCGGTGAACCAGAGATTGCCATCCGGACCGCTTACGATCCCATGAGGTTCGCTATTAGGGGTGGGGAGGGAGAAGCGGGTCATAACGCCGCTGGTCGTCATGCGCCACACCTGATTCATTCCTTGAACGGTAAACCAGAGGGCGCCATCCGGTCCCGTGGTGATGTTGTCTGGGGTGCTCTCAGGCGGAAGGGGAAACTGCGTATATACGCCGGTGACGCTCAGGCGACCGATCGACGCCCCTTCCGTGAACCAGAGCGCGCCGTCTGGACCGGCGACGATGGACAACAGTCCATGAGAGATCGTGGGCAAGCGAAAGCCGGTGATCACGCCAGCGGTCGTGATGCGACCAATGTTATTGCTTCCATCTTCGGTGAACCAGAGATTGTTGTCAGGTCCTACCGTGATGTCGACTGCCTGGTCATCAGTCGGCGGGATGGGAAACTGCGTGATGGCGCCATTGACCGTCATGCGCCCAATACTGTTCGTCCTATCAAAATGCGTGAACCAGAGTGCGTCATCTGGTCCAGCTATGATGCTCCCTGGGAGCACAGAGGCAGGCAGCGAGAACTCCGTGATGGCGCCGCCAGTCGAGATGCGCCCAACCTTGTGTTCGGCGCCCTCCGTAAACCAGAGTGCGCCATCCGGCCCTGGCGTGATTCCCATTGGCTGGCTCTTAGCTGTCGGAACTGCGAACTCCGTGATCGCAGGCGGGGAAGTAGGCGTAAGGGTCGAAGCCCGGGCGGTCGAGGCGCCGTCACAGGATGCCAGGCTGGCAGCCAGCGTGAACAACAACATGATTGTCGCCGTCAGCGTGAGATGGCCATGCTTTCCCCACGCGCTCGCGCGGAAACTCCAAGATGCCTCTTGAGCCGTAGATTGGCTGGACTTTTCAGACATGCGCGCTCTCCATGAGCGATGTGTGGGCGGCTTCAGTTCTCTTTATCGCCGCCTCGCCGTCGCTCCAGCGCAATTCTACCCTATTCCTGCCAGACACGCTTAGCGAACCACGACATGCGCAATTACGAGTGCGCGGTGAACTTCAGCGCGAGCTTGACGGTGTCCGAGACGCCGCTCACCGACGGCACATCGGGGATGTTGATGTCGAAGTCCTTGTACTTGATCGTCGTCTGCGCCTGCCCGCTGAGCTTGGTGTCGCTCTCCAGCGTCGCCGTCGTATCGAAGGTGGCCGAGCGAGTCACGCCATGGATCGTGAGGTCGCCAGTGATCTTGAACGAGAACGCCTGGCCAACTGTGACGCTCTCAGGCAGCCCGCTGATGGATTTCGGCGTGAAGACGGCGAACTGGTTGCTGGAATCGCCGGTCTCCAGGATGCGCCCCTGTATCGTGCGGTTACGCAATGCACTATCGGTCGTGAGCCCGGTCAAGTCCACCTTGATCTGGCCGACCTGGCTCTTCGAGGGGTCGTCCTTATCCACCTGAATCTGCCCCGCGACCTGGCTGGTTGTGCCAACGACAGTGTTCTGCTGGCCAAAGAGAACCTCATCAATGGTAAAGCTGGCCTCAGAGCCAGAAGAGTCGATGGTGAAGACCTTGCCGCTTCCCGTCGGGACCAGGGTTGGCGCTGTCACGGCGCCAGTAGCGGTTGTGCGCGCGCCGTTGCCGCCGAAGACGTAGTACGCTCCGCCGATGATGGCGAGCAGCGCAACTATTGCTACGCCCAGGCCGATCTTGCCCTGCGGCCGTTCGAGTAACTGTTTCATACGATTCGGTTTCCTTTCGCGCATGGCCCGCTATATCTATAGTCCAGGCCAGAGATGAGATGATTCCTGTTGCAGAGTGTACCTGCCAACGTTACGCGTATCGCGTCAGGACATCTGTAGGCCGATGTCGAAGGTGGCGCTGTAGCCCTCGGCGGCCTTTGCCGGAGCCAGCAGGAGCTGGCTGCCACCCTGGTTGTAGATGCCGTCACCACTATTCCGCAGCGTGCGCTGTCCTCTCGTGTTGTAGGGCGCTTGCGTATAGACCTGATCGGTGATGCTGTCGTCGAAGAAGAGCTGGGACGTGAACTCGTAGGCTGAGCCAGAGCCGGTATGACTGCGAATCTTGAAGTGGATATGCACCGCGCGGCCCTGATACCAACCGGGATAGATCGTCGTGAACTTCGCGACGCCGGAGCTATCCGTCACCTGGTAGCCGCGCAGGAACTTCTTGCCGACGGTGCTGAAATTGGGGTCGCTGACGTCGGAGTAGACGCCTGCCGCGTCGCAGTGCCAGACATCCACGCTGGCCCCACCGAGCGGCGCGCAGGCGTTGGTCAACTGCGAGACGCGAAAGGTCAGCGCGAGCAATGCGCCTTGCCGGACCGAGCCATCCGACGGATCTGAGCGAATATCCGAGCGGTTCAGCTTCTCGTCCACGAAATATGGCCCCTCGGTCAGCGCCGGGCGCGCCACGCAGGCGGGCGTATTGCCGCTCGTAGCGGTCGAAGCGCCAGTGGTCGTCGTCGCCCGCGCGGTGGAAGTGGAGGAGGAGCCAGGCGCGCACGCCGCAATCGCCACCGCCGCGCCAGCCCCCGCCAGCGCCAGTAGCGCCTCGCGCCGGTTCAGTAATCGACCAACTGGCTGGTCGTCATCATATGGCTCATGTTGCGTCATCCTGGCCTCCTATCGCGTCCATCGCGGGTGGTATGCAAAGACTATAGTGGCCTAAAATGGGAGCAAGATGTGCCGGCAATGAGAGGTTTCTCATCGACTGTAAAGAATTGCCAGCACTCTATCTATTGTCGAGAAGCGCGCATGGAGTGTGTCGTTATGATCAGCGTTGATAAACTCGCCTCGTCAGACAGAGACACCTGGGAAGCCCTGTTCCGCGCGTACATAGACTTCTACCAGCGAATTGAGCCGCCCGAAATGTACGAACGGGCATGGCGCGAATTCCAGGCCGATACACGCCTGCACGCGCTTGGGGCGAGGCTGGATGGCCGGCTTGTCGGTATCACCCACTTCCTTATCCATCCCAATACGTCAGGGCCAGATGTCTGCTATCTCCAGGATCTCTTCACGGCGCCAGATGCGCGTGGCAAAGGAGTTGGCCGCGCATTGATCGAGGCCGTTTCCGGCTGGGCCAGGAAGCAAGGCTGTCGTCGGGTTTACTGGCTTACCCATGAGTCCAACGCCACAGCGCGGCGACTGTACGACAGTCTGGCTGAGAACCGTGGCTTCATCCGCTATCAGATCGAGTTGTCAGGCTAAGTGTATAGCTCTCGCAGGCACGCTGGAGCCAGATAGCCCCTGGCTCCATTATCAGGCACTCCGTCAGAAGGCCACGGAACAGTCTATTTCAGACTGACCGTGTCGCTCAGGATCACCTGCTTGCCGCCGGTGTAGGTCAGCACCGCCGTATACGTCTTTGACTGCACGCCCTGCGCCGACATGCTCGAACACACGCTTGAACCGGGCGTCAGCGCCAGCACGGCGATCTCGCCGCCCTTAATGCTTCCTGACCCTGGACTCGCGCTCGCCCATGGCTGGCCGGACGGATCGGCGTCGCGGATCGTGACCTGCCAGTCCACCGCGCCGGCGCTACGCGTGTTGTCAAGCTTGAAGGTCATCTGCTTCAGGCCAGAGGCGCAGGTCTGCGTGTAGTCCGTCGCCGGCACGACGCGGAAGTCCACCTGATAGCCCGGCGTCGGCGTGACGGGAACCGTCGGAACCGGCGTCTTGCCAGCGCCAGCCGTCGCGGTCGGCGTGCCGTTGGGCTGCGTCAGAATCGGCGGGTAGGGATACTGCCCACCACCGTCAAGTGTGTAATTCAACGCTTGCCCCTGAGTGGGGAGGCCGACGAAGCTGATCAGGCTGCGACCGGCGCAGGCGACATAGAGCGCGCGACCGGCGGTGTTGGTCTTGTCGAAGTACGTGCTGTTCGGCAGGCAGCTCAGCGCATTGGTATCCAGCAGGCGATGCCATGCCTCGTCTTTGCCGTTCGCGGTCGCGCCCTCGTTGGTGAAGAAGACACCCGCCGCGCCGGTGGCGAAGCGCATCTGCGGCTCATCCGGCACGAACTCCATGCTGGTGAGCGCCCGCACGGCCAGCGCGGGATCATCGCAGGCGATGACACACTCTGGGCCAACGCGCCCGCCCTCGAAGAGCCAGTCGCTCAGCGTGCCAACGCGCCGCCAGGTCGCGCCGCCGTCGGTGGTGAGCTTGACGCCATCGGAGTCGAGCGCATAGACGATGTTGGCGTCGTAGGGGTCGCTGACGAACGCCCACGCCTGGCTCGCGCCTGATGTTGCCGAGGTCGCGCACTGGCCGTCATGCGTCCCCTGATGCGCCGGGCCTGGGATAATGCAGTCCCAGCCATCCAGCGTCCCATCCGACGCTCGGTGGCTGCGGTAGAGATGCTTGCCCTGCTCTGCGATGTCGAAGAGCGAGCCGTTGGCGCGTGTCACACGGTCGCCAACGTAGTAGGTGGGATTGTTATGCCCGCCTGCCGCCTGCAAGATCGTCGCCCCCACTGGCAGGACAGCGCCATCACGGGTCCAGCCATCGGTTCCAGCGACGAGGGTCTGCTTGCGCCAGACGGCGAGGTCTGCCGAGGCGCCAGGATCTGGCTCGGTGGTGGGCGGCTCGACCGGCGCGACCATCGCCATGTCCACCGGTGGAGGCGTCCCCTGCTTTGGTATGGTGAGGATGATAGGACGCGTCCCCGCTTGCCAGTCCGTCACCGCTTGCAGATAGGCAGTCGCCCCGTCCTGGGTCGAGCGGCCGTCAACCAGAACGCCGAGCGTCGCCGGGAAGCCCGCGTTGGTCAACTGGCGCGCGTCGTAGAGGTCCGGCGCATCGCCGTTGAGGCCGACGTAGACGCTCAAACCCTCGTTCAACACCGGATGGACGACCAGATCGCCGCGCGCGGGATCGGACCAGTAGCCCGCGCAATCCAGGCAGAGGTCGTCGCCGCCGCGCCAGTGCAGCCCGCCATCCGTCGAGTACCAGTCGTGGTTATCGGCGCTGCCGAAGTAGACCGCCGGGAGCTTGTAGGGATGCGTGCTCTTGGGTCGTGGCAGCCCGGCAAGCATGATCGCCGAGAGCGACTCCAGATTGAAGCTCTGTTTCCACGTCTTGCCGCAGTCCGCCGTGCTAGCGACACCACCCGCCGAGGCGAGCCAGAGCGTCCCGCCCTTGCACGTGGCCAGTTCGGTGTTGTGCGTGTACGCCGACTGATCTCCGGTTCCGGGCGTCAGGGTCAGGGCAAAGTTGGGTGAGGCGAGCGCCGCCAACGGGTCAATGTGCAGTGGCTGCGTCGGCAATGCCGTCTCTGCCGTGAGCGCCGCGCCGGAATGCGCGATTGAGGAGGCGTCTGGGCCATCCAGCCGATGCCAGCCATCCACAGCGGGGACGCCAACGGCGACGTTGAGCGTCACGCCATCGTCGAAGAGGACGAGATAGCTGTCAGCGCTGGTCGCGACGGTTCGCACGCCGACCGCGCCGCCGCGCGCGCTCTTGACGATGTCAACATAGGTGGGTGGCGACGGCAGCCGCTTCCATGCGCTCTTGAGCGCGCTAGCGGTCGCGCCGCTGTAGTCGCCGAGCCAGAGCGTCCCGCCGCATGGAGCCGTCGCCGAATCGCACGCCGCGCCGTTCTGCCGCCCATCCGCGAAATAGGTGGGGCCATCGCCGCCGGTGAGCGTGGTCAGATAGACCTGCTCGGGATGACCTGGCGCCACCGCCAGCCCGGCGGAGGAGCCGCTGCGCGCGCCAGTATAGGATGGGAAGGGGCAGGCGTCGCCGGGCAGCGTGTCCGACGCGCCTGTATCAGCGGCAAACGTCTTTCCGCCATCGAAGGAAACGAACATGTGCGCGCCGCCACAGGCGTAGACGATGCGTCCCGAACTCTGCGCCGGCCCAGCGGCGACGTGATAAACGTGCGCGTTTGATGGCATCGTGGTCAGCGACCATGTCGCGCCGACGGCGTCGCC
>DATAOM010000065.1:0-3245 GCA_036265775.1 Ktedonobacterales bacterium
GTTGGGCATAACGTCGGCTTCGACCTCGGCTTTCTGGCGTACGAGGCCGAGCGCTGCCACCTGGCGACGAACTTTCCTGATACGGGGATCGACACCATCGCGCTCGCCCGGCGTTATCTGACCGGCATGCGGCGCGCGCGCCTGGATCGGCTGGCGGCGGCGCTGCACTTGCCTGTGGGGACGCGCCATCGCGCGTTGCCTGATGCGATGTTGACGGCGCAGATCTTCGCGCTGCTGTTGGCGCGGGCGCGCGAGGAGGGCTGCGCGACGCTGGAGGACCTCTGGCGCGTGCAGGATGGCGTCGCGCCGCAGCGCACGAGTATGCCACCAGCCCGCCCGACGGGGAACCTCTACCTCAACCCGGCGTGGCGGCAGGACTTCCCGACGAAGCCGGGCGTGTACCTGATGCGCGACGAGGCAGGCGAGGTGATCTACGTCGGCAAGGCGAAGCGACTGCGCGACCGTCTGGCGTCCTACTATAGCCAGCCGCTGGGCTACACGCGCAAGATGGACGGGCTACTGCAAAGCGTGCGCTCGATTGAGACGCGCGTGCTCGGCTCCGAATTGGAGGCGCTGATCGTCGAGTCGCGGCTCATCAAGGAGTTGCAGCCGCGCTACAACGTGCAGTTGCGCAACCACGAGCGCTATCCGTTCATCAAGTTGGACGTGCAGCATCCCTTCCCGCGCTTCTATGCAACGCGCGAGGTCAGCGCGGATGGGGCGCGCTACTTTGGTCCGTTCCGCAGCAACGGCGTGGTCAACGCCGCTATCGAGGTCATCCAGAAGACGTTCCCGGTGCGCACCTGCACGCGCAGCCTGCCGCCGAATGCACCGCCGAGCGAGCCGTGCCTGCGCTACCACCTGAAGCGCTGCCCGGCGCCCTGCCGGGGGGAACTGAGCGGCGAGACGGCGGCGACTTATATGCGTGACATCGAGGAGGCGTGTAAGTTCCTCGGCGGCGAGCGCGACGATCTGATGGACCGGCTGCGCAAGGAGATGCTGGCGGCCTCGGCCCGACAGGACTACGAGCGCGCGGCGCGGCTGCGCGACGCCTTGCGCGACGCCGACGCGGTGTTGCTGGGTCAGCGGCTGATCACCGGCGCGGTGGAGGCGAACAATCTGCTAATTCTGTATCCTTCGTCGGAGGATGGAGCGATTGAGGCATATCTGATCCGGCACGGTCGGCTCGCCGGGCAGCGGCGCTCTCCGGCTAACGCGGAAGAGCTCGCGCGCGATCTCGGTGAGTTGGTGGCGCTTGCTCGCACGTTGCCAGCGCCGCCACTGCGGGTGGGACGCGAGGAGGTCGATCAGATCAACATCATCGCGCGCTGGATCCACCAGCACAGCGATGACGAGGCGCGCGCCTTCTTCTCCTTGCCGCGTGAGCTGGATGACGCCGAGATCATGGGCGGGTTTGTCAACGGCGTGATCGAGGCGGTGTTGAGCGCACAGGCGGTAGAATCCGAAACGGAGGAATCCGGAGCGATGGAGCAGGTCAAGGAGGCCGAAGATGGAAATCCACGACGACGACCTCAGCAGATTTGAAGCGGATGGCGCTGCGTCGTTGCCGGTCACGCAGGATCAAGGCTACGTCGAACACGACGGCGCGCGAATCTGGTACGCGACGTATGGGTCCGGCGCGCCGGTGATACTGCTGCATGGCGGACTCGGCCATAGCGGCAACTGGGGATATCAAGTTCCAGCGTTGGTTGGGAATGGCTATCGCGCCGTTTTGATCGATAGCCGTGGGCATGGCCGTAGCACGCGCGACGCGCGACCGTACACGTATGAGCTGATGGCGTCTGATGTTGCGGCGGTGATGGACGCGTTGGGCATTGAGAAGGCGGCTCTGGTAGGCTGGAGCGACGGCGCTTGCACAGCGCTGATTCTTGCGTCGAAGGTACCCACGCGAGTTGCTGGTGTGTTCTTCTTCGCCTGCAATATGGACCCAAGTGGCACAAAGGACATTACGGAGTTTACGTCGATTCTCCGACGCTGTATCAACCGGCACATGCAAGACTACGCGCAGCTCTCGGCCACGCCGGACCAGTTCGACGAGTTTTCCGATGCGGTCAGCTTGATGCAGAAGACGCAGCCCAACTTTTCGGCGGATGACCTGGCAAAAATCAGCGTGCCGGTGGTGATTGTTCAGAGCGAGTATGACGAGTTCATCAAACGCGAACACGCCGAATATCTCGCCCGCAGCATTCCCCATGCGGAGTTCGTTCTTCTGCCGGGCGTCAGCCATTTCGCGCCGCTGCAAAGGCCTGAGCAGTTCAACACCGCAATGCTGGCGTTTCTCGGAAAAGTTCTCCCTTAGCGCAAGGTGGAGAGAAATTAAGCCATGTCTGCCTATAACAGGGCGGGCGTTATCATTACTCTTTCGCCAGGGAACGCAGGGCCTGCAAGATGAGGTCTTCGAGGCTGCCAGTGGCGTCTTCGGGCAAGGCGCGGACGGCGGCGGCGGCGTCTGAGGGCGAGTAGCCAAGGCTGGTGAGCGCTTCGAGCACCTGCCCGCGCGGGCTGGGCGTTGCGCCGTCGCCGGTCTGGCCAGGAGCGGCGGGACCAAAGACCAGTTTCTCCATCTGCGGGCGCAACTCCAGGACGAGGCGCGAAGCGAGCTTCCTGCCGACGCCGGGGGCGAGCGTGAGACGTGTCACATCCTCGCTGAGGATGGCGTCGCGTAAGGTCTGTGTGGACATGGTGGAGAGGAGCGCGAGGGCGGTGCGCGGTCCGACGCCGGTGATGCCGATGAGCTGCTCGAACGTAGCGCGGTCGGCCTCTGCGCTGAAACCGTAAAGGATAAGGGCATCCTCCCGGACGAGCAGATACGTGTGCAGGTGAACGGTCTCGCCGACATCCAGCTTGCTCAGGGTGGAGAGCGGACAGTAGACGCGCAACGTCACGCCGCCGATGGAGATGAGGGCGCTGTCGAGCGTTTTATGTTCGAGGGCGCCACGAACGGCGGCGATCACAGGTGTATTCCCTTCTTATAGCCGATGACTATGCATCCACACGCAAGGTATTGAGATGGCAGATGGCGATGGCGGCGGCGTCGGCGGCGTCATCTGGTTTGGGCACGTCTTTCAGCCGCAGCAGGACGCGCACCATCTCACCGACCTGCTCTTTGGTGGCGAGGCCGTAGCCGTGGACGGCCTGCTTGACCTGCATCGGCTTGTACTCGAACACCGATAGGCCAGCCTGCGCCGCCACCAGCAGCGCGACGCCACGCGCCTGGCCTACCG
>DATAOM010000066.1:0-2134 GCA_036265775.1 Ktedonobacterales bacterium
TCTCCATAGTCCCTGACTGGATGCGCGCCAGCGTCTCCGCGCGCATACGCACGATTCCGGTGGCGACCGCCTCGCGGGCCGTCTCAGCTTTCGCGCTGATGTCCACCATCCGCGCGCGCCCCGCGTCGTCAAAATGGGTAAGATCCATATCCTCCGGCGGCCCATACGCAGGTCATGGTTGAGCGTAGGCGCCGCCGCTCTCCTTTCCGATACAGCGCTATCCGTTCGCCATCAGTCTAGCATGCGCCACGCTCCGGTCGCCGGCTCGTGACTCATAACACCGTCTGCCACGACTGATGGACAAGAACGTACCCCTGGCGCCTCACGATTCGTCTTATCATCGGGCCAGGCGGCAGGTCCGCGCCGTCGCGTTCTTGCGCCTGCCGGTGCGGTACGCTATACTGCACTAGATTAGACTACTGCAATTCATGCAACGAATGCCGATAGCAACCAGCCTGACGCGCGCATGAACGCGCCGCTCGATAGAGACCCAACAGAGGCCGGATAGAGGAGAGAAGCACATGGCGAAGAAGTCGGCGTCCAAGCGCCACAGCGCGGCGCGACGTCCGCAGGGCGCCAGCAAACAGCCCACGCTCGTTCGCACGCCGGAGGCAAGCGCATCGAGTGTCGCCACTGCCGAGGCGGAGACGCAGACAGCCGTCGCCACCATGACCGAGACCGCTCCGACCGCCGCGAAGCCAGCGGCAAAGCCACAGGCGCAGACAAACGCAGTCGCAACCAAGCCGGCGCCTAAATCCACAGCCGCGCGCGCAGACGCCTCGCGCGTGGCGCGCGCCCAGGCGACGAAGAGCGCTCGCGCCGCGCATCTCATCAGCGCGTCAAACTACGGATATGTGATCCATGACCTCCGGTTGACCGGAATTCTTGCCGCAATTATGCTCATCGGCATGATCGTGCTGAAGTTGTTTGTGTTACGCTAACGTGGCAAAGTAGCGCGATGGGCCAGGGGAGCGTTCCCCTGGCCCGTTTTTTGTGATCTGTGCGCTTCCCAGCCTATGTGCGGGCGACGCTGGAGGAAAGGTTGACCGCGAGCGGCTCGCCTTGGCGCATTTCACTAGGGATGAACTGACCCAGAAGGCGCTCGGCGGCCATGGTATGGGCGCAGGTGCTCCAGTCGGCGAAGAAGTTACAGGTGCAGTGCCAGCCAGTATCGTCAAGCTTCACCGTATGGGAATCGTTCTCGCCACGAAATGAGGCTTCAAATTGCGTGAATTGTAGCCGGTCGGGTTCCTGTGAATACTGTTTTGCCTTCGCAATCTTGCCGTACATGCTCGAGTGCATCGGTTTCCCCTCCCTGCTGGCTTTCCCGGCGCTCATCTCTGGGCGACTCTACCAGAAGCGCCGCAATGGTGGTTAGAGCGATACTGCGCGCCTTTCTCTCGCGCTAATAGGCTATGGATGAGGCGTCCGCGCCTCTGCTCCTCTTCGACGTAGGTCGTGCTGGGTGAATGGCTCTCTAAAACAAACAGGCGCCGAGGAGTACTCCTCGGCGCCGATCAGGCCAGATGCTTGTCGCCACGCGCGCGAGCGCCAGCCCGACGAGCATCGTCATGGCGAACAACTCGCATGTGCGGCCTCTCATCCAAATACACTGTGTTTCTGGAGAGCGCCCACCCCGCGTGAGCGGTTCCGATAGTCTATCACGCGCTCGCAATCATGTCCAGGCAGCGGCCAGCGAAGAGCAGGGCGGAGTGGGCGCTGGCGCTGCTTCTCAGTCTTCGAGCAGGCCACGGCGCATCGCATATTTGACCAGCTCGGCGCGGCTATGCAGATTGAGCTTATCCATGACGTGCGTGCGATGCGTATCCACCGTTTTGGGGCTGATTGTCAGCCGCTCGGCGATCTGGTTGTTGGTGTAGCCCTCGGCGACCAGCTTGAGGATCTCACGCTCGCGCTCGGTCAGCGCGTTGTAGCTGTCGTGCTCCTCGCCGGAGCGCACCCGCTGCAGATAGTCGCCCACCATGATCGACTGCGCCGAGGGCGAGAGGTAGAAGCGTCCATGCGAGACGGCGCGAATCGCGGTAATCAGTTCGGTGTCGGCGGCCTCTTTGAGGATATAGCCCGACGCTCCGGCGCGCAGCGTCTGGAAGAGATACTCCTCGTTCTCGTGCAT
>DATAOM010000067.1:0-12203 GCA_036265775.1 Ktedonobacterales bacterium
GCTGACCAACTCGCCACGCTCCAGCTCTTTGGCGATGGCCAGCGTCGGCAACACCGTGACGCCGACGCCACGCTTGAGCAGCTCGATCAGCGCGTCGCCCGCTGTGACCTCTACAGCAATCGGCGTATCCGCGCCCGCTGGCAACGCATGGCGCAATCCCAGTCGCGTCGGGCCGGCCTGCGTCGAGAGGATAGTGTAGCGCGCAAGGTCGCTCCGGCTGACGTCCTTGCGCAGGGCGAGTGGATGTTCCGGCGAGGCGACGACGACAAGCTGGTCGCTGTGGCTCCAGAGGACCTCAGCATGGACGTGGATCTGTGCGCGCGAGCACAGCGCCAGTTGCAGCGCGCCGTCGAGCAGGCCCTCCATCAGCGCGGGGCTGAGCGCGGTACGCAGCGAGACGGGGACATCGGGATGCGCGCGCAGGAAGCGCTCGATCAGACGCGGGGCGAGATACTGGCTACAGGTCGGGTTCGCGCCAAAGATCAAGCGCCCCAGCCCGCCAGTGGCGGTGCGGCGCGTCTCGGCGCTCGCCTCTGACCGCAGCGCCAGCATGCGCTCCGCGAAGGGCAACAGCGCGCGTCCCGCCTCTGTCAGATCGACAACGCGCCCGCGACGGAGGAAAAGCGGCGCGCCAAGCTCGCCCTCGAGTTGCGCGATGCGTCCGCTGAGCGTCGGCTGCGCCAGATCGAGGATGACGGCGGCGCGCGAGAAGCTGCGGGCGCGCGCGACGCGTACGAAAGTCTCCAATTGCTCGAACGTCATAGCGCCTATCTCGCGAGACTATCGCCAAGTCCAATACACATTACGCTTCTAATGCGCTTTATTATAGCGGATGGGCCAGGCGGCGCGGAGCTATTGCCCTTCTACACAGATCTTTTCCAACGGCCTCTCAAGACGCCGAGCGGACATCAGCGCGTTTACGCGCATACTGGCGGCGCATTTTGTCGCGGCTGCCGCACTCATCCATGCTGCACCACCGACGGTTCCCCGTTTTGCTGCTATCGAGAAAGAGCCACCCGCAGCCAGGACATTCCTTTATCTTTCCCCATTCTTTCGCAGAGGTCAGCAGCTCTATCGCGGAGAGCGCCACCGGCCAGAGGAGTGACTGTAATTCCTCTCCATGCCCAGGCGCTTCTTTTGCTTCCCACTCCCACAAGAACTCACGCGCCGTCGGGGATAGAGACGCATGACCCACCGCCTCGGCATAGGCGCCGTGCAAGGCGCTGAGATCCTCTACCTCAGGAGCGTTCCCAGCGGCGACGGCTGAAAAGACGCGGTAGATGATCTCGCGCAATGTGACAGCGCGCTCGAACGTTCTGAGCGCCTCCTCTGGATGGGCATTCGCCGCTTGAAGAAAATTCTGCTCCTGCGCTTCTGTCAGCATGCCGACGGAGCGATTCCACGCCACCAGATCGGCGTATCCGCTCAGCGCGTCGTGGACATGCCGGCCGTAACGGGGGTGGAAAGTATTGACGAAACCCAGGCAGAGCCGCCCTTCCATCGCGGTGATCGTTTCCTGTGGCAGATACTGCTCGCTCTTCAAACGCCATTGCGCCATGGGAGATATTCCTTTCAAGGTCATCTTCTTCTCACGCTCTTGACAAAGCGCCCTTCCCCTTCTATATTCTTACCTGCAAATGATTGTCGCAGGTAAGAATCGGATTGTCAACCACTTGACTCGCCTCTGCGGTAGAGGCGCTGATGCGGAAAGGAACGCTGATGTCACACCACCTTGATGTCCCCGCCGCGCGCGAGGATGGGCGCGTTGATCTATGCGACCTCTATGTCTTCGATGGGGCCGATGCCGGTACCACCGTCCTGGTCATGACGGTGAATCCCGACGCAGGCGTCACATCGCCCACCACCTTCCATCCCGAGGTGGTCTATGAGTTCAAGATTGATACCAACGGGGATGCGATTGAAGACGTGAGTTACCGCATTCGCTTCAGCGCGCCAGACGCCAACGGAGAACAGCCGCTGACCGTGCTGCGCGCGACAGGTGAGAGCGCGCGATCTGGCGCGGATGGAGAACCACTCGCACAGGGACAGACCAACGAAGAGGTACGCCTTTCTACGGGAGGGCGTATCTGGGCCGGTCTGCGTGCGGACGCTTTCTATGCCGATGGGGCCGCAGCTTCTATCTTTGAGCAAGCGGCGCTCACGCAGAACGCCTATCTTCCTAACGTCTTCCAGCAGGGCTTCAACGTCTTTGGTGGGCGCAATGTGACTGGCATCGTCCTCGAAGTCCCGACCAGCGCGCTGGGGCAAGGCGTCATCGGTGTGTGGGCGACGACCTCGATGCACGGACACGGCCTGTCGGCCCAGATCGAGCGCATTGGGTTGCCCCTGATTCAGCCCTTCTTCAACATCGAGGATGAGCGGAATGAGGCTCACAACAAGCGTCAACCTCGAGAAGACCGGGAGGCCGAGCACGCGCGTATCGCCGAGATCGTCACGCTCTTCAGCCGTCTGGCGGGAACGACCGAGCGCCCAGAAGCCTATGGTCAGGCGGTGGCGGACCTGCTGACGCCGGATGTGCTTCAGTATCGCCTGGGGACGCCGGCCAGTTTCAGCTTCGCGGCGCGCAACGGACGGCGGTTGACCGATGATGCGGCTGATGTGGTTCTGAGTCTCATGACCAACAGCCCGGTCTCCGATCATGTCGCCTACGACGGGCGCATTCAGACACGCTTCCCGTACATGGCGGCGCCGCATGCGATTGCGCCTGACGAACCGACGGCGCTGGTACGCGCGCAGGCAAAGGCGCAGGGGTTGCTCCAGTTGCTTGGGCAAGGGAGTTAGGCCATCCCAACTCCATGTGATAATGGACAGCGGAAGGAAGAGGTACGACCATGATGCAGACGCAGGACGGTATTACGGAGATCACAGCCGAGGATCTACCTCGTGTCGTCGAGGTGTGGGAAGCGTCCGTGCGCGCGACACATCACTTTTTGACGGAAGCCGATATCCAGTACATCAAGTCGCTGGTCGCAGATGACTTGGCGCAGGTGGAGACGCTGCTAGGTATGCGCGATGACGATGGGCAGGTCGTCGGTTTCATCGGCGTGGAGGGCGACGAGGTTGGAGCGTTATTCATCCATCCAGACTGGCGTGGCCAGGGAATTGGACGCCGGCTGTTCACCTATGCCGTCGAGACATTGGGCGCTACTAGGGTAGATGTGAATGAACAGAATGAGCAGGCCGTAGGCTTTTACCAGCGCATGGGGTTCGAGGTCGCCGGCCGGTCTGCCGAGGATGGGCTGGGCCAGCCATTCCCGTTGCTGCATATGCGGCTGAGCAAGACAGCTCCAGATCTATCAGACGGAGCATAACAGAAGAGACGCAAGATGAGAGACTCCAACGAGGCTGATCACGCCATACGATATGACATCAGCATTGACGACGCCCCGTCCGAAGCCGATGTACGCTTCATCGAAGAGCAACTGATCAGCTATAACCTCACCTCCACAGGCTACGCTGATTATCGTCCTCTCGCCGTCTTTGCGCGCGCCGATGATGGAACGATCCGCGCAGGGCTGACGGGATTTACCTGGGGTGGGGCGCTCAAAATCGAGTATCTCTGGGTCCATGAAGATCTGCGCGGTCAGGGGTACGGATCGCGCTTAATGCTTGCCGCCGAGCAGGAGGCCCTCAGGCGAGACTGCCACCTGGCCGTGGTGGACACGCACAGCTTCCAGGGGCCAAACTTCTATCCAAAACTTGGCTACGTCCAGTGTGGCCTCGTCGAGGGGTGGCCTGCCGGTCACACGGAGTCCATTTTTCGCAAGATACTCAACTGACCCGCTCGACTCCTTTCGAGCGCAGCGCGTACCAGGGTAGCGTAGTATCAGGGTAGTCTATTTAGAAGGAGTATGCAGAGGCAGCGCAACCGCTTGCGCGCCGTCGGGGTTCTAATGCGTGGAATCCGCAGAGCGAACCGATGCGCGCCAGACGATAGGTTCATGAGGTTCATGAGCGGGCGACGGACGAATTCATCGACGGAGAGCGTACATGAGTGAGACACACCGGCTGCGGTTCGGCCTTATCAGCGAGCAGATGCGCGACGTTTCATGGTGGCTGGCGTCGGCTCAGCGCGCCGAAGAGCTGGGATTCTCGACCTTCCTGCTGCGCGACCACTTCATCGCCGATGCCTTTGGTCCGCAGTTCGCGCCGGTTCCCGCGCTCATGACCATCGCCAACCGCACAACCTCGCTGCGCATTGGCAGCCTCGTCTTCGACAACGACTACCGCCATCCCGTCTTGCTGGCGCAGGAGGTGGCGACGCTCGACCTGCTCTCCGGCGGGCGCTTCGAATTGGGTATCGGCGCGGGATGGTTGCGTGATGAGTACGAGCAGGCGGGCATGACCTTCGACGCGCCAGGGACGCGCGTAAGCCGGCTGGAAGAGGCGCTGCATGTCGTCAAAGGGCTGTTGACCAGCGAGCCATTCACTTTCACCGGCGAGTACTATCAGATCGCCGGTCTGCAATCCTTTCCTCAGCCCGCGCAGCGACCGCACCCTCCCATCCTCATTGGCGCGGGCAGCAAGCGCATGCTGGAAATAGCAGGGCGCGAGGCCGATATCGTCAATATCCTGCCCAAGGCCCTGCCCGCTGGGGCGATCTCCGAGGACCCCACCGAGCGTCTGGCCGCGACCATCGAGCAGAAGATCGCGCTGATACGCGAGGCGGCGGGCGCGCGCTTCGCCGGCATCGAGTTGAGCCTCTTCGCTACCATCCGCCTGACCGATGAACCAACGAGTGCGGCGGAGCGGCTGATCGAGGAACGAGACTGGCAGGGCGCGTCGGTAGACGATGTGCTGGAAATGCCTGCCGTGTTCCTTGGCACGGTCGAGCGCGTCGTCGAGTTGATGCTGCAACGGCGTGAGCGCTACGGCGTCTCCTACTACATCATTGCTGATGAGGAGATGGAGACTGTAGCGCCAGTCGTTCAGCGCGCCGCTGGTCAGTGACGGCGCTACACATCAGCCACGCATAGGTGGAACGCGGTCGGCCCAGGGTTGCGCTTGTTCAAGCTGTGTCGCGAGGGAGAGCAGCGTTCCCTCGCCCAGCGGCTGCCCACCGAGATGGATCGCCAGCGGCAGGCCATCTTGCCCCTGATAGAGCGGCAGCGAGATCGCGGGCTGCCCAGTCAGGTTCCAGTGCGCGGTGAAGGGCGCGTACTCGACGGCCTTGCGGAACTCTGCCTGCGGATCGGCGCCGTCGGTATCGAGATAGCCAATGGGCAGCGGGCGCTGTGCGAGAACCGGCGTGAGGAAGACATCCCACTGCGAGAGGAACGCGACCAGCCTACGCGCGTAACCCTGCAATTGCGCGATGGCGGTGACCAGGTCCGCCGAGGTGCGCGCCAGGCCCATCTCGCAGAACATCCACGTCACCGACTCGACCAACTCACGCGTGGGCCGCCGTTTCGTTACCTGCGCGCCGAACTGCACACCGCTGGCGATTCCCGCGCCCCAGACAACGAGGAAAGGCTGTATCAACTGCGGCGCGACCCAGTCGGGCGGTGTAACCTCCTCGACATGGTGTCCAAGCGATTCGAGCAGCTTGCCCGCGTCGGTCACGGCCTGCGCGCAGATCGGGTCAACCTCGGTCGCCAAAGGTGAGGTCGTATTCATGGCGATGCGCAGCTTGCCGGGATCGCGCGCGGCGCTCACCGCGAACGGCTCCTCTGGAGATGGCGCCCAGGTGGCGTCGCCTGGCTCGTAGCCGGCGAGGATATCCAGGAAGCGCGCGCTATCGGCGACAGTATGCGAGACGCAGTTCTGCACGCTAAGCAAATTGTCACCCGCGTCGGGACCGAAGGAGACGCGGCCACGGCTCGGCTTCAGCCCAACCAGGCCACAGGCCGCCGCCGGGATGCGGATCGAGCCAGCGCCATCGGTCGCGTGCGCGATGGGGAGCGACCCCCCTGCGACGGCCGCCGCTGCGCCTCCTGACGAGCCACCCGGCGTGCGGTTCGGGTCCCAGGGATTGCGCGTGTGGCCGAAACGCTTGGGCGAGGTGACGGGCACGATGCCGAACTCTGGCGCCGAGGTGCGCCCGACCGAGATGAAGCCGGCGTTCCGAATGCGACGGGCAACATAGCTATCATATGTTGTGCCATATTCGCCATAGATATTCGAGCCCATCGTGAACTGCTGCCCCGCGACGGCGTGCAACTCCTTGATCGCCGTCGGCACACCAGCGAAGGGTCGTGGATCGCCCGGCTTGATCGCGTCCGCCGCCGCCAGCGCCGCATCGGCGTCCACCAGCGTGAAGGCGTTGAGGTCGCGGTCGGCCTCGATCTGGCGCAGCGCCGCCTCGGTCAGTTCGCGCGCGCTGATCTCGCCTGAGCGCACCATCTCCGCCAGCTCGTGCGCTGGCCGCCGCAGCAGCGACTTCATCGGGTTGCCAGCCTGTGTTTGCTCCATGCTCTCCCTCTCGCGCTTATAGAACGACTGCATCCGCGACGTGGTGAGGCGTCGCTGGTCGTTCGGTCCTCGCGCGAGTAGTGTACCTCATCGGGAGCAGTGGTCAACTCATCACCACTCGCGCAACTCATCGGTGTCAGGCCATGTTACAATAGCCGGAACAGCCTACCGCGTTTGGAATGGATGCTTGAATACCAACCGGACTCTGCACAGGACGCGCAGCCGCCGATGAGCACGCCAGCCCGCCGCCAGTACCTCGAGATCAAGACACAGTATCCCGACACGCTCCTTGCCTATCAGGTAGGCGACTTCTTCGAGTTCTTCGACGACGACGCCAAGATCGCCTCCGCCGACCTGCAGATCGTACTCACGTCACGCTCCTATGGGGAGAACGAGCGTGTGCCGCTGGCCGGCGTGCCGCTGCATGCGCTCGACGCCTATCTGGCGCGACTAGTCGCGCGGGGACGGCGCGTCGCGGTCTGTGAGCAGGTCAGCGCGCCGGGACGGGGATTGGTGGAGCGCGCGGTGACGCGCATCCTCTCGCCCGGCGTCCTCACCGATCCTGGGATGCTCGCGGCGGGACGCGACAACCTGCTGGCGGCGGTCGCGTTCCAGCGAGACACACGACGCAATGGCGCGCCACATGCTGGCGTCGCCTGGGTCGAGGCGACGACGGGAGCCTTCGCCTGCGCGCAGTTCGCCGCCGATGGCGAGGATGCGCTGCTTGCTGAACTGCAACGGCTTGCCCCCGCCGAAATCCTGCTCGCCAAAGGGTCTGGTGAAGACAACGCTGACTCGTGGCGATCATTTGTCACTACCGAGTGCCCGCCAAACTACTTCGAGGCTGAGAGCGCTCGTATTCGCCTCTGTCGCCACTTTGGCGTCGCCAGCCTCGCCGCGTTTGGCTGCGACCAGGCGCCGCTCGCCATCAGCGCGGCGGGCGCGATTCTCGCCTATCTGGAGCGGATGAATCCAGCGCTGCTGCCGCTGCTGACCGGGCTGCGTACGTACGATCCGCGTGGCCACGTCGAGATCGACGGGCGCACCTGGCGCGCGCTCGAAGTTCTCGAACCGGCGACACATGGCGGACAGGCGGGTGGCGCGAGGCTGCTCCACACGCTCGACCAGACGCGCACGGCTCCCGGCGCGCGACTGCTGCGGCGCACGCTGACCCAGCCATTGAAAGATCGCGCTGTGCTGGAGGAGCGGCTCGACGCCATCGCCGAACTGCGCAGCGATGCGGCTCTGCGCGAGCAACTTGGGGCGCTGCTGGATGGCGCGCCAGACCTGGAACGGCTGACGGCGCGCATCGTACAGGGCGCGGCCTATCCCCGCGAGGTACTGGCGCTGGCTTCGGGTCTCGCACGCACGCCAGCGCTGCGTTCGGCGCTCAAACGCTGTTCGTCCTCGGGGCTAAAGCAGCTTGCGTCATCACTGGACTCGTGTGACGAGGCGCGGGATCTTATCGAACGCGCCATCGAAGACCCGCAGGCGGGGACAGGGCGGCTGCTGCGGCCTGGCTACAGTTCCGAACTGGATGCGCTGGCCTCCTCGGCGAGCGAGGCGAAGCGGTGGATCGCGGCGCTGGAGCAGAGCGAGCGCGAGCGCACCGGCGTCAAGTCGCTGCGCGTCGGCTACAACAAAGTCTTCGGCTACTACATCGAGGTCTCGAAGCCGAACCTGAGCCGTGTGCCCGACAACTACCAGCGCCGCCAGACGCTGGCGAACGGCGAGCGCTACATCACCGACGAGCTACGCGAGCGCGAGGGCATCGTCCTGAACGCGGAGGAGAAGATCGCCGCGCTGGAGCGCGATCTGTATCTGGCGGCGCTGCGCGAGGTGGCGGGCTATCAGGCGCGACTGCGCGGGACGGCGTCGGCGCTGGCGCAGTTAGATGTCTGGCTTGCGCTGGCCGAAGTCGCGGCGGCGCGCGGCTACACCCGTCCCGAGTTGAGCGACGACGCCACGCTGGAGATTTCCGGCGGGCGACACCCAATCGTCGAGGCCACGCTAGATGGTATCGAGTTCACGGCTAACGACCTGGCGCTCAGTTCAGATGAAGACGCCGTTGGCCCGCGCGCGATCTTGCTGACTGGGCCAAACATGGCGGGGAAGTCCACCTATCTGCGGCAGGTCGCGCTGATTACCTTGATGGCGCAGATCGGCTCGTTCGTCCCGGCGGAGCATGCGCACGTCGGGCTGGTAGACCGGATCTTCACGCGCGTCGGGGCCGACGACGATCTGGCGCGCGGGATGAGCACCTTTATGCTGGAGATGGTCGAGACGGCGTACATCCTGCGCCACGCGACGCCGCGCAGCCTGATCATTCTCGACGAGGTGGGACGCGGCACGAGCGCGCTGGATGGGCTGGCGTTGGCCCGCGCGGTGATCGAGCATCTGCACGACACCGTCTGTCCGCGCACGCTCTTCGCCACGCACTATCACGAGTTGGCTGGACTGGCTGAGACGCTGCCCCGACTGCGCGTCTTCCAGATGGCGGTGGCCGAACGCGACGGTGAAGCGGTCTTCCTGCATCGCGTCGAGCCGGGCGCGAGCAACATCAGCTACGGCATCCAGGTCGCGCGCATGGCGGGCCTGCCGGCGAGCGTCACGACGCGGGCGCGCAGCCTACTGGACGAGCGTGCCGTCGGGCAGTGGATCGCCGAGCCGCCCACGCAGTACCGCGCCGAATCCACATCTACCATTACCATCACGCCGGAGGAGCGCGAGATTTCGCTGGCGCTGGCGAGCCTGAACGTCGCGGCGACGACGCCAATGGAGGCGATCAATTTGCTCTACTCGCTGCAACAGCGCGCGCTGCTGGCGCTCCAGGGAACGGAGGCGCGATCATGACAGTGTCACATATCCAGCCCATCGCCGCGCTGCCACGCGAGGTCGTCGAACGCATCGCCGCCGGTGAGGTGATCGAGCGGCCGGCCTCAGTCGTGCGCGAGTTGATCGAGAACGCGCTGGACGCAGGAGCGACGAGCGTGCGTGTCGAATTGCGCGAGGGCGGGTTGGGATTGATTCGCGTGACCGACGACGGCTGGGGCATTCCCGCTGAGGCGCTAGAGTTAGCCTGCCAGCCGCACACAACGAGCAAGATCGCCGCGCTCGCCGATCTGGACGCCATCGGCAGCCTGGGATTCCGGGGTGAGGCGCTGGCCAGCGTCTGCGCGGTGGCCGAGGTTGAGATCACCAGCGCGACGGATGAGAGCGGGCTTGCGGCGACGATCACGCTGGCCGAGGGGCATGTGACGGCGCAGGGGCATACCGCGCGCTCACGTGGCGTGACGGTGACGGCGCGCGCGCTCTTCGCTGCGTCTCCTGCTCGGCTGGCGCTGCTGCGTGGCCCGCGTACCGAGACGGCGCAGGCGTTCGCGGTCGTCCGCGCCTATGCGCTGATTCATCCCGCCGTGCGCTTCACCTTCGTCGCCGACGGCGCGCTGGTCTTCTCGACACCGGGAACGATGCTCGCCGAGGCGGCGCAGGCGATCTACGGCGCGACCATCGCGCGCACGTTGCTCACGATTGAAGATCGCCCTATCGGCGAGGGAGCGCGCCTGAGTGGCGCCATCGCCTCGCGCGCGACGCATTTCGCCAACCGCGAGCACGTCACGCTGGCGGTGAACGGGCGTCCGGTCACGAACCGCGCGCTGCTTTCGGGTTTAGAGTCGGGATACCGTCCGCTGCTGCGCAAGGGGCGGCATCCGCTGGCCGTCGTCGCGCTCCAGGTTCCCGCCGGCGCGCTCGACGCCACAGTCCATCCAATGAAGGCGACGGTCCTCTTGAGGCGCGAGCGTGAGATCTCCGCCGCGCTACGCGAGGCGATTCACGAGACGCTGGGGCAGGCGCCGCTGAGCGTTGGCCAGACTATTCATGATGGCGCGAGCGTCTACATGGCGCGACCGGTGCAGTTGACGCTGCCCAAAGGACGCGCGCGCTGGCCGGGTCTGCGTCGCACCGCGCCAGGAACGTCCGCCGATGCAACCGATGAGGCGCCGGAGAAGACGCTGCCCGACCTCACGCCGCTTGCGCAGTTTGGAAACGCGCTGATCCTCGCGCAGTCGCCGCAGGACAGTCTCTACCTCGTGGACCAGCACCGCGCGCACGAGCGCATCCTCTACGAGCGGCTGATGCAGCAGCGGGCGGCGCTCACGGATAAAACGCCAGAGGGGGCGGAATCAGCAACAGGTCAGGCGCTGCTGGAGCCGTTGCTGATCGAGCTAACCAGTTCACAAGCGGCGATCCTCGCGCCACGCCTACCGGAGTTGCGCGCGCTGGGGCTGGATTGCCAGCCGTTCGGCGGCAGCGCGTTCCTGATTCGCGCGGTCCCGCACCTAACGGGCGCGAGCGCGAGTCCTGCCAGCTTCGCCGAGGCGCTGGCGCAGGAGGCCGCCGAGGAGGGCGACGACTGGCTCGGCGCGGTCTGCGTCTCGCTGGCCTGCCGCTGCGCGATTCGCCGGGGCGAGGAGTTGAGTCTGGCGCAGCAGCGCGAGTTGCTTGCCGATCTGCGTGGTGTCAGCGCGTCGAGCGTCTGCCCGCACGGCAGCCCGCTCCTTCTACGCTACACCCAGAGCGCGCTCGCCCACGCCTTCGAATGGTGATGAGGGTGCAGATAAGCAGCCATTCCTATCGCAGTAGTCGCATCCGAATACGTTGCTCCGCAGGAGCAATCACATCATTTAGCGCCGCAAGCAATTGCGGTAGATCCTTGTATCGATAGAGTGGCAGCACCCATGGGTAATCTTCATAGAGTGGAAACTCCGCCATCGGTGCCGCTGAATCCAATAAGAGGGGTTGGATTGGCACTGAGGGCAGTCTCGGCGCGATCTCCCTGAGTTCTACTCGGATCATGCTTGGATCGGTAATGTCAGCAATGACAAATCTCGCTAGACCAGCAAGCAAGCCAACCGTTTCCAATATGTGCCTGCCAGCAGGTAGGTCAAAATCGAAAAGAACAGGCACATATTGATTCGGATGTTCACGCAGCGCCGCGCGAAGCGCGTCGAGCACTGGCTTACGCTCATCAGAGAAGCGACCCAGGATAAGGACCACTTTACTTGTAATGGTCTCTAATACGGCACGAATCTTCTCATTGTGCAGCATCAAATAGAGAAACTGCGCCACCTCTAGATTGTCTACTGTGATCTCAGGCTCAAAGTCGGAGGTGATGCGGAGATTTGTTTGAATAGCGCCATCAAGCCTTACGTCCCAAGCGGAGATGCCAAAGATGATGCATCCGTCGAGGTTTGCGCCGGTTAGGTCCGCTGAAGTTAAATTGGCTTCTGTGAGATCGGCCCCAACAAGAGTGGCATCGTTCAAGTTTGCATGTGAAAGGTTGGTCTGAACGAGGTCGGCATAGCTCAGGTCTGCCTCGCTGAGATTGGCTTGAGTGAGGATTGCCCCAGTGAGATCTGCGCCATTAAGATCAGCCTTGGCGAGATACACCCCTTGGAGAAACGCTAGCATGATGCTCGCTCCGGTGAGATTAGCTCTGCTGAGATCGGTATTGACAATACTCGCTTCATTGAGGCTGGCTCCACTGAGATTTGCTCCACTCAGATTCGCCTCCCAAACCTCCGCCGCTTCCAGATTCGCGTGAGAGAGGTCCGCATCAGAGAGATTCACATAATCAAGATTCGCGCGAGAGAGGCTAGCATAAGTAAGGTCAATGATTGCTGAGGGATTATTGTCTCTCCACTGATTCCATTCCTTGACTCCAGAACGCAACCTGAGCAATTGCTCTTGATCTGCCATAAAGCCCCCCT
>DATAOM010000068.1:0-8858 GCA_036265775.1 Ktedonobacterales bacterium
CTCGCTCATCCTCTCATTCACCACGCACGACTTCGGCGCGCGCTACGTCTACGAGCATTCCAGCCTCTCGATGCCCTGGCAGTACACGACGACGGCCTTCTACAGCGGACAGGAAGGCTCGCTGCTCTACTGGGCGACGACGCTCTCGCTCTTTGCGGCGCTGGCCGTCGCACTGCATGGCCGCTCGCCCGCGCGCCTGATGCCCTGGGTCGCGGTCGTCCTGGGGAGCATCCTCAGCTTCCTGCTGATCGCGCTCAACTTCGTCAGCACGCCGTTCACTCGCACGAGCGTCGTCCCGCTGGACGGGCTGGGGCTGAACCCGCTGCTCCAGGACCCCGGCATGCTCGTGCATCCGCCGATGCTGCTGCTCGGCTACATGAGCTTCTCCGTGCCGTTCGCCTTCGCCATCGCGGCGCTGATCACCGGCGAGCTCGATTCCGGCTGGCTGCGCTCGATTCGCCGCTGGACGCTGGCGGCGTGGACGATCCAGACGACGGGCCTGCTGCTCGGCGCATGGTGGGCGTACCACGTGCTCGGCTGGGGCGGCTATTGGGGCTGGGACCCGGTGGAGAACGCGGCGCTGCTGCCGTGGCTGACGGCGACGGCCTTCCTGCATTCGACGATGGTGCAGGAGCGGCGCGGCTCGCTCAAGGTCTGGAACCTCGCGCTCATCATCGCCACCTTCGCGCTCTGCATCTTCGGTACCTTCGAGGTGCGCAGCGGCATCATCAGCTCGGTACATTCCTTCGCCTACTCGGCCATCGGCGGCGTCTTCCTCGGCTTCCTGGCCGCAGTCCTGATCATCTCGATCGGCCTCTTCGTCTACCGGCTGCCACGCCTGCGCCCGGAGCATGAGTTCGATTCGGTCGTCTCGCGCGAGGGCAGCTTCCTCCTCAACAACCTCCTGCTGACCGGCATTGCGTTTGCGACGTTCTGGGGTACGCTCTTCCCGCTGCTCTCGTCGTCCTTCCGCAGGCAGACGATGACCGTGGGAGCCGACTTCTACCAGCAGGTGAATGGCCCGCTCTTCGCCATCCTCATCCTCGTGATGGGCATTGGACCACTGCTGGCATGGCGGCGCGCCTCCTGGCCGAGTGTCTGGCGCAACTTCCGCTGGCCTGCGCTGATCGCGGCGGTTGTCGCCATTGCGCTGCCAATTCTGGGCGTGCGCGACTTCTGGGCGGTGGTGGGATTCGTGATCTGCGCCTTCTCAGCCGCCACGATTCTGTATGAGGTCTGGCGTGGCGTGCGCGTGCGCCATGCCCATGGCGAGAACTACGCGCAGGCGGGGTTGATGCTCTTCAATCGCCACCGAGCGCGCTATGGCGGCTACCTCGTCCACATGGGCCTGATCATCCTGGCGGTAGGCGTGATTGGTGGCCATTTCTTCCAATCGCAGCAGGAGGCGCAGCTCAAGCGCGGCGAGAGCATGACAGTCGCGGGCTATACGCTGCGCTTCGACCGCGCGTTCGGCGAGACTGAGCCGGGCGCGGACGCCGTCAAGGCGCAGTTCACGCTGCTGCGCGGCGGCCAGACACTTCGCCAGATCGAGGCGGGACAGCGCACCTTCGCCAACTTCCCCGATCAGCCGGTCAGCATCATCTCGATCTCCACCTTCGGGCTGGACGATGTCTACGTCTTCGTCTCCTCGGTGGATGGCGCGGACGAGACCTCGGTGCGCGTCTTCGTCAACCCGCTGACGCCGCTGGTATGGATGGGCGGCGCGCTGATGCTGCTTGGCGGGATTCTCTGCTGGTGGCCAGAGCGGCGGCGTCGGCCCGCGCTGATCGAGCAGCCTGCCCGGCGCGAGCGAGAGGCGGTGACGCTATGACCTGGCGTTCCCTCCTGCGACAACGCTCCATCCAGATCGCGCTCGCCGTGCTGATGGTGGTTCTCTCCGTCTGGATCGTGACGTTCGCGGTCTCGGCGCGTCCGCGCAGCGTGGACCAGCGCACGCACGATATCGCAAGCCAGTTGCGCTGCCCGGTCTGCAACGGCGAGTCGGTCGCCGACTCCTCGACGCCGATCGCCCAGCAGATGCGCTCGGTGATCCGCCAGGACGTGCAGGCGGGGCAGTCGGACGACCAGATCATCGCCTCGTTCCGCGCCAGCTATGGCGACTCGATCCTGCTGCGGCCACCATTCGACGGGTTCACGGCGATCGTCTGGTTTGGTCCCATCGTGGCGCTGCTGGCTGGCATCGCCATCATCACCCTCGCCGCCCGTGAATGGCGGAGGGCGCAACCAGCTCCCGCGCTTGCAAGTACGCTGGATGATGAGGCGGCGCGCGACCTCAGCCCCGACGAGCGCGCCCGGCTGATGGATGTGCTGCGCCGCGAGCTGGCCGAGGATGAGGGGTTGCGCTACACGTCAGGCAAATCCGGAAAGGAGCGCTCCTGATGCCGCTCCTGATCGCCATTCTCCTGGGCCTCGCCGCCGCCGCCGTGACGCTCTACCCGCTGCTGGGCCTACGCCGCACGTCCGAGATCTCGTCCGCCGCGCTGGCTGGACTTGCCGAACGCGAACAGCTGGCGAAGGACGCCCTGCGCGAGGTCGAGTTCGACTATCGGCTCGGCAACCTGGAGACGCCCGACTACGAGGACCTGCGCGACCGCTACGAGCAGCGCGCGCTCGCCGCGCTCAAGTCGCGTTACCAGCGCGAGCAGGAACTTGACGCGCTGATTGAGCGCCAGCTCGACATCCTGCGCGGACGCCAGGCGCCGCAGGCCCGCCGCGCCGAGAAGGGCGCCGGGAAATCGAATGGTGTCTCCGGGCGCGTGCGCCGCCGCCAGGGAGGAGCGTCACATGAGGCGTAACCTCCTCCCACGGGCGCTCGGCGTACTGACGCTGCTGGCCGCCGCCATCTTCGTCGCAGGGAGGGGGCATAACGTGCGTGCGGCAGCGCGGGCCGACGCGACGATCAGCGGCGTTGTGGTAAATGGCACGCACGACAACACGCCACTGGCGAATCAGCAGGTCACGCTGCAAGATGTCACCGGGGACGCTCCACGCGAAATTGCGCTTTCCACAAGCGACGCGACCGGCCACTTTAGCTTCGAGCATATCAACGACACTGGCTCGGCGATCTATCGGGTCACGACATCCTTCCAGGGCGGATATTTTGTCAGCGCGCCGCTGCCGCTCGCGCAGATTCCCGCCAGCGGCGTGACACTCTCCGTCTACGACGTGACGCATAGCACGGCCAGCCTGCGCATCCTCAGCGCCACCGCGCTCTTCCGCGAGCCGCGTCCAGCGAACGGGCTGATCGGCGTCGCGGAGTTGTTCACCTTCCAGAACGAGAGCGCTCTGGCGTTCGTCGGCACAACCGATCCGGTGGATGGCCAGCCGATGGGCCTGTTGCGCTTCGCCCTTCCCGCAGGCGCGACGAACATCACGCTCGGCAAGGGCTTCGACGGCGCACAGGCCGCGCAGGTCTCCGCTGGCTTTGGCGCCAACGCGACGGTTCCACCGGGACAGACACAGTTCGCCTTCGTCTTCGATCTGCCCTACACAGGAACGAGCTACACCTTCCCATTGAAAGTCGTCTACCCCACCGAGAAACTGACTGCGCTCATTCCGCAGGACATCACCGTGCAGTCCAGGGACTTCGACGATAAGGGGCCGATCACCACTGCCGGCAGCCAGTATCACCTGCTGGAGCATGGCGCGCTGGACGCTGGTGGTCAGGCACAACTGCGCCTCGACGGGCTGCCGAAGCCAGGAACGCCTGCTACGCTCGATACGCGCTTGCTGACGATCTTCGCAGGGTTGCTGGCGTTGCTGCTGGCGTTGCTCGCTGGACTCTACATCCGGCGCGGCGATCTGGCCGCAGTGTTTGGTCTTGCTCCAATGGCTCCCACGCGACGCCGCGCGAAGAGTCACGTCGCCTCACCACATGAGGAGGAGCGGACTGCGCTGCTACGCCAGTTGCTCACGCTGGAGCAGGCGCGCGCAAAGGGCAAACTGGACGCCGAGGCCTACCGCCGCGAGGAAGCCGCCACGCGCGACAAGCTCAAGGCGCTGCTGATCCAGACGGATGCACAGGCAGACGCGGCGAATGGGCCAGTCGTTGCGACGAACGCGACTGAGATGAGCGCGCCGGAAGCCGAACATAATACGAGCGCGGCCGACCGGCAGGCGCAGGACACGCTGAGCGGAGGGAGCGCATGACACTCGACCTCTCTCCCGCGATGCGCAAAAATATCGCCACGCAGTCTGAAGTGACAGATGCCATGGTCGCGCACGATGTGCGCAAGACATTCGAATTCAAGCCGGTGTTGCGCGGCGTCTCGCTCTCGGTTCCCGCTGGCGCGACGGTAGCGTTGCTCGGCCCCAACGGCGCGGGCAAGACGACACTGCTGCGCATCCTGGCGACGCTCGCGCGTCCCAGCGCTGGAGAGGTGACGATTGATGGCCTCGACCTCCGCCGCGACGCGCAGAACATCAGACGGCGCATTGGCTACCTCGGCCACCAGCCCATGCTCTATGAGGAGCTGACCGCCGAGGAGAACCTGGACTTCTTCGCGCGCATGTACGGCGTCCAGCATCGGCAGGAGCGAGTCAGCGCGCTGATCGAGCGGGTGGGGCTGCGGCAAAAGGCAAAAGACCGCGTGCGCGACCTCTCGCGTGGGCAGACGCAGCGGCTGGCGCTGGCGCGCGCCCTTCTGCATGAGCCGAGCCTGCTGCTGCTGGACGAGCCAGATAGCGGCCTGGACGAGCAAGGCGTCTCTCTGCTGGAGGAGATCCTGCGTGAGCGAGCGACCGCAGGTCAGCCGGCGATCTTCACGACGCACGACCTGGCCTGGGGATTGCGCGTTGCCGACCGCGTGGTGGCGCTCGTCGCCGGGCGCGTGACCTACGATGGCACGGCGGCGCTCTCGCCCGACGAGGCGCGCTTGGCGTTCCAGTGGCGTGAGACGAAGGGAGGCGCGCGATGACGGCGAGCTTCCGACTCTCACTCGATCAGCTCTGGGCCATCATCGTCAAAGACTGGCGCGCCGAGCTACGCGCGCGGCAGGTCTGGGTCAGCATGGGCTTTTTCGCGCTGCTGGCGCTCGTCGTCTTCAACTTCGCCTTCGACCTGCGCGTCGAGAACAAGGCGAGCGTCGGTCCTGGCGCGCTGTGGGTCGCGTTCCTCTTCGCCAGCGTGCTCGGCCTGGGGCGCACCGTCGGCGCGGAGCTAGATCACGGCTCGATGGACCGCCTGCTGCTCTGCCCGGTGGACCGACAGGTCATCTACCTCGCCAAGCTGCTCGGCAACCTCGTCTTCATCCTCATCGTGCAGGTCGTGGCGATTCCCATCTTCGCGGTGATCTACGACGTGCCGGTGCTGACGCCGGGCATCATCCCCATCGTCGCGCTTGGGACGCTCGGCATCGCGGCGGTAGGCGCGCTCTTTGCCGCCGTCTCGGCGCAGACACATGCGCGTGAAGTATTGGCTCCGCTGCTGACCTTCCCGCTCGTCATCCCCGTCATCATTGCCGCCGTGAAGGCGACCGAGGCGCTCGTGCAGCCGGTGGCGAACGACGCGCCCTGGCTGGGGCTGCTGGCCGCGTTTGCTATCATCTACGTGAGCGTTGGCGCGCTCACGTTCCAGTACGTCGTCGAAGACTAGGATATCCTCATGAAGACGCTGGACCAACAACCAAACACGACAACCGCCAACGCGACTGCGCAGGCACAACGCGCGCGCTGGCTGCTGTATGGCGAGATTGCGCTCGGCATTGGCGCGCTCATCCTCATGCCCATCGCCATCTGGGCCGCGCTCGCGTATGCGCCGACCGACGCCGTGCAGGGCGACGTGCAGCGTATCATCTACGTGCATGTGCCGTTGGCCATCCTGCCGTATGTCGCCTTCTTCGTCGTCTTCGTCGCCAGCATCCTCTACCTGTGGCGAAACGACGAGCGCTGGGACATGCTCGCGCACGCCTCGGCGGAGGTTGGCGTCGTCTTCACCACGCTGATGCTGATCGTCGGCATGCTCTGGGGCCAGGGATTCTGGGGCCGCCCATGGGATTGGGCCGACCCGCGCCTGACGACGACCTTCATCCTCTGGCTGATCTACATCAGCTACCTGCTGCTACGTTTCTACACCGGGAACAGCGAGCGCGGCGCGCGCATGGCCGCCGTCCTCGGCATCGCGGGATTCATCGACGTGCCAATCGTGCATTTCTCCGTCACATGGTGGCGTAGCATCCATCCCGACACGAATTACCTGGTGGATAATGGCAGTTCAGCGCTGCCACCGGCGGCGACCTTCGCGCTGCTGGTCTCGTTCGTGGCGTTCACGCTGCTCTATGTCCTGCTGACGGTACAGGTCTACCACTCGCTCACATTGCGCCGCGCCGCACTACGGCTGCGAGCCGAGGCTGAAGACGTGACGAGCGAGAGCTAGGAGGAAATTTATCATGGGCTATCTGATCGCGGCCTTTTCGGTCGTCTGGGTGGGATTGATCGCCTACCTCGGCTGGATCGCGCTGCGCATTCGGGGCGTGCGGCTGGAGCTTGAGACGACGCGCGCGCTGGTCGAAGAGCGCGAGGCTGCAAATAAACAGGCGTGACGGTGGTGTGGTGGCCTGCGTCCAGATAAGACGGATACGAGCGCGCCACTGACGTTGGGGTAGTTATTCGGGGAGAGAAGACGATGGCGGACAACTACGAGGTCCTTTTCACGCATCCCACCGGCGCGACGGCGACCTTCGTGCGCCAGGGTGGTGAACTGGATGCGCTGGCGAAGGGCCTGGATTCCGAGCAGTTCTGGGTCTTCAAGAACGTCAAGGCGCTGTTGGCGCGCAACGATCCCGGCGACCTGCGCGAGGCCCAGCGCATGATGGAAGGCATGGGCTTCACGGCGCTGGTGCGCGAGATCACGGTCGCGCCGGACCTCGCCGCGATGCGCGAGGAGGTCTTCGCCGGGACCGCCGTCGAGGCCGAGCATGGCGCGCATGCCCATGCGCCACAACCGAGCTTCTGGCCGGTGCTCGTCGCCGCCTCCGCCGCCGTGACCTTGATCGGCGGGATGTTCTGGACCGAGACCTACGTGATCACGATTGTGGGGCTGGCCGCGCTATTCCTATGCATGCTGGCGTGGGGCCTCGAATCGTTCGTCGTTGAGCTATAGTCATAGGGCTATAATCGTCCTTGTTGAAGGGAGAGTCAGTGTATGGCCGCAGCGGTCACCCAGACAGGCGCGCATGCTGAGGCGAAGGCGCAGGGCCGGCCATTTGGCTGGTACGGCATGGTCTTCTTCCTCGCATCGGAAGCCTTCTTCTTCGCCAACCTCATCGCCGCGTATCTCTATCTGCGCGTCGAGCATGGCTCCTCGTATGCGGAGAAGGAACTGCTCAACATCCCGCTCGTCATTGTGAACACCGTAATCCTGGTCAGCAGCAGCTTCGTGCTGACATGGGCAGTGGGCGGCTTGAAACGTGGCAACAACCGGCGGCTGGCCATCGGCATCGGCTTGACGGCGCTTATGGGCCTGATCTTCCTCGGCGTGCAGGCCTATGAGTACACGGCGCTTGTGAATGAGGGACTGACCGTCAGCTCGAGCATCTTCGGCTCGGCGTTCTTCACGCTGACCGGCTTCCACTTCGCCCACGTCAGCTTCGGTGTGCTGCTGTTGACTGTCGGCCTCTTCCGCTCGATGCGCGGCCACTTCACCGAGGAACGCCACTTTGGTCTGACGGCGACAGAGATGTACTGGCACTTCGTCGATGTGGTCTGGGTGGTTCTGTTCCTCACGGTGTATATTATTGCCTAGGGCCAGCATTTTCCCGACGTATGATTGACGCCCGGCCGGTGTTCCCTGCCGGGCGTTTGTCTCGTTTGTGCTAGAGTGGGTGCGAAGGAACGCATCCCTACAGGTCAGCATAGATATCTTCCCTCGCGCTATCTCCTATGCGCGCAAGAGAAAGGATGGCGCATGATGGATCAGCTACAAGGTCCACAGACCCATCCGAGCTTCCACGGACATGACTCCACGACAGCGACTGAACCCCTCCGCTGCTCGATCTGCGCGCGCAAGCTCGGCAAGACGATCCACTTCATCGAGGAGACGAACGAGACGCCGGAGCCACGCCAGTCGTGGATGCTCTGCGATGGCTGCGACGACGCCGTGCATGACCAACTCGAGCGCGCGCCGGTGCGCTCGCCGATGCGGGTGCGTGTGGCCGTGGGTCTCGTCGCCGCCGACCGCACGCCCGCTGCGCGTCGCGCGCGCTTCGGCCAGCTCAGCGATCCCGTCTGGGAGCGCGTGATCTTCTGGAGCTTCGCCGCCGCGCTAATCGTCCACCTGATCGTAATGATCTTTGTCGCTGCGCTGGTCAGCACGAACCACTGAGGATGCTTTCGGCTCATGCAAACCGATGACCCAACCGCGCCCACGGCGTCCCCCGGCGGCATGCGCTCAGGCTATGGCCGCATCGCCGCCCTGGTGGTCGGCGACCTGATCGCGTTCGTCGTCTTCGCCACGCTAGGGCGCGATACCCATCACGAGGCGACAGGCCTCGGCGCGATTGGCGAAACACTCTGGACCGCACTGCCGTTCATGCTCGGCTGGTTTCTCGTCGCTCCGTGGCTCGGCGCATTCCGGCGCGCTGGAACTGAGCGTCCGCTCGATATGCTGCAGCGCACCGAGATCGCGTGGCTGGCCTCCTGGCCGGTAGCGCTGCTGCTGCGCTGGGCCCTCACTCCCGATCACCATCTCCCGCCGTTGGCCTTCGCCATCGTGGCACTGCTGGCCAATGCCGTCATCCTCGGTGGCTGGCGCACAGCCTTCGCCGCCCTGACGAATCGCGGGAAATAAGCCGCTACTGCCGCCGTTTGCGGAGTGGGCTAAAGAGATGCTACAGTGGCGG
>DATAOM010000069.1:0-10011 GCA_036265775.1 Ktedonobacterales bacterium
CAGAGGGTTATCAGCGCTTCATGGCGACGACCAAAGCTATTTTCCAGAAGGGCTTTGTCGAACTGGCCGATAAGCCGTTCCTGCATTTCACCGACATGCTCAAGGTCGCGCCTGACCTCATCAAGATGCAGTCGTACAAGAGCGTCTATCGCTACATTGCGCAATTCGTCAAGAACGACTTCTTGCGACAGGTCTTCTCCTTCCACCCGCTGCTCATCGGCGGTAACCCATTCGACGCGCCCTCCATCTACGCCATGATCCACTACCTTGAGCGCCAGTGGGGCATTCACTACGCGGTCGGGGGCACGGGCGCGATTGTGCAGGCGATGGGCAGGCTTTTTCAGGAGCTAGGCGGGACCATACATCTCAACGCCGATGTCGCCGAGATCCTTGTGGAGAAGCGTCGCGTGACGGGCATCCGGCTTGCGGGCGGCGCGAGCTATCATGCGGATCATATCGTTTCAAACGCGGATGTCGCCTTCACCTACCGCAATCTCATTCCCCAAGCCGCGCAGCATAGATTCACCAATCGCAAGCTCGACCGGATGAAGTACAGCATGTCCCTGTTTGTGATCTACTTCGGCGTCAAGCGCCGCTACACCGATACGCCTCTCGCGCATCACAACATCCTCCTAGGCGAGCGCTACAAAGGGCTGCTGGACGACATCTTCGACAACAAGGTCCTGGCGCAGGACTTCTCGCTCTACCTGCACATGCCGACGATCAGCGACACATCCATCGCGCCAGACGGGTGCGAGTCATTTTACGTGCTGTCGCCGGTTCCCCACCTGGGAGCTGGCATTGACTGGACGACCGCAGCCCGGCCCTATCGGGACGCCATCATGGGGTTCCTGGAAGAGCGCTATCTGCCCGATCTCGCGCGCAATATCATCGCGGAACATCACATCGATCCGCTGCACTTTCAGCATGCGCTCAAGAGCGAGATGGGCTCCGCCTTTTCGTTCCAACCCATCCTCACGCAATCGGCCTGGTTCCGTCCTCATAACCGCGCTGAGGATTTTGATAATCTCTATTTTGTCGGGGCGGGAACGCATCCTGGCGCAGGATTGCCAGGCGTCCTCTCATCGGCGATCATAGCGGAGAAGCTTATCCAGGAGACGGTCTCTCGCCCCACGCGCGAGCCGCAGCTCGTGAGGATAGAGTCGTGACCTATTTCGAGTTCCTGTTGTGCTTCTTGGCGCTGCCAATTGTCCTGCTTGGCCTGCTAGTCTGGCGCGACAGGCAAGGGCGTCAACGCCTTCCAGTCTCGCCAGGCGACGCTCATCCATGGCTTGTCCTCGGGTTGCTCATCGTCGTCGCGGTGATCTACACGACGCCATGGGATAACTACCTCGTCGCAACGCGGGTATGGTGGTACAACCCCAGATGGGTGACCGGTATCACGTTCGGCTGGGTACCTCTGGAAGAGTACGTGTTCTTTGTCCTCCAGCCCATCCTCATTGTGCTGTGGAGTCAGTGGGTGGCCCGCCGAGCGCCCACAGCGCGCCAGGACGTCAGCTTGCCAGTACGCCTCCTTGCGCTGGGGCTTCTCACTGGCGTCTGGATCGGCGCGCTGGTCATCCTGGTGGTAGAGTGGCGACCAGGAAGATACCTGGGTCTGGAGCTTGCCTGGGCGCTGCCGCCGATCTTGATCCAGGTGGCTGTGGGCATGCGTACGGTCGCGCAACAGCGCTGGCTGCTCGCGCTCACCGTGGTCCCTGTCACCCTCTATCTCAGTGTGGCCGATAACCTGGCGATCTCGATGGGAATTTGGACTATCAGCCCCGCAACCTCGCTCGGCGTTATGGTGGGCGCGCTTCCACTTGAGGAGTGCCTCTTCTTTTTATTGACAACGACCCTGGTCAGTGTTGGATTTGTCCTTGCAGCGCAACAACGCGGTCTGCCTCGCTTACCGCTTGCTGGGACATGCGCGCATGGGATGAGACCAGCACGAGACCGCTCGGCGCCGGATGCTTCCGTGTAGGCGTTGGCTGGCAATAACCATTGAGAAGGAGAAATCTATGGCTCAAGCGTCTCAGGACGGAACACCTACGATGTACCCCTATTTCGGCTATAGGGACGCGGCGCTCGCCCTGCAATGGCTTGCCGACGCGTTCGGCTTCGAGAAAACGGTAGAAATTCATGGGCCTGACGGCGCCATCCTGCACGCCGAGATGCGCTTTGGCGCCGGCGCGATCCTGCTGGGGACAGTCGATGATGAACAGTCCGGGCAAGTCCCAAAAGACACGCCGGCTGCGCACGGTATCTATGTCTATGTGGAGGATGTGGATGCGCACTACGAGCGCGCAAGGGCCGCTGGAGCGCACATTGTCTATGGGCCGGAAGACACCGAGTTTGGCACGCGACGATACCGGGCGCTGGACCCAGAAGGGTACGAGTGGAGCTTCGGAACATACAGACCATCGACGAGCGCTGGAAGTTCTTGATTCCTTGCTGCTCCCGTCTTCCTGGGCGGCGAGCCTCCTCATGCCCACTCGATCCACGCTCTATGTATGACGAAACGCATGTAGGGAGATGCGAGGAGAGAGTGTAGATAGTTCTGGAACTTGCGCGCCTGCCAAATAGCTGGCATGCGATATATCGGTCGGGGTGGCCGGATTTGAACCGGCGACCTCATGGTCCCAAACCATGCGCGCTGCCAGCTGCGCTACACCCCGCGAGAAACACTACGGTTTCCACGCGCTCAAAGTAGTATAGACCTCGGCCTGATGAGGCGTCAAGCCGACGAAAGTACCAGCCGGGCGTCGCTCTCGTGTCAAGCTGCGCGCCACGCCTGGGATTGATCGCCGCTCCACGCGCCTAGGCCTCGGCGAGGACCTCAACACGATAGTCACAACTCAGACTGCGCGCGCCCTCAGGATCTTCCAGCGTTCCGGTGAAGCGCTCGGTGAAGACAAAGCCGCTGGTCAGCAGCGGGATCGTGCCGAGAAAGAGGACGATTGGTCGTCGCGTGTCAGATGCAATCTCTACAGCGCGCGCGAGCAGGTCGAGCGGCGGGCGAATCGTCGCGACCGTTCCCTCCTGATAGTCCTGCGCGCCGGTATGGGATCGCAGGCGCAGCGTATCCCAGCGATGGGCCACATCCGCGAAACGCCAGAGGTCCACGCTCAGGATCTTGGGACAGGTCAGCTTCGCCAGCAGCAGCGACGACCGTTCGAGGTCGCGGTCGGTGTGATCACTACCTGCCGTCACGAACACCTCTCCATCGGGCATACGCAGCAAAACCGGCTCAACCTCTCCCGAACTGCTGGCGGTATGGACCTGCATTGTGGCTGGCGCGAGGGTGAGGAGCCAGTTTGGCAGGAGCCAGAAAATAGGCGTCGTCGGTGGCGCGTCAATCCCCTGCGCCGCTAATTCCGTGATGTGCTTGCGCACGGCTTCTTCGTCACGTCCGGTGAAACCCGCAACCACGAGATAGGGATCAACGACGGAGACTGGCTGCATGTCGCCATCCATCCCATGGACTCTCAAGTTGAGCGTGGTCATAGATCGTCCTCTCGTACCCTGGCGCAGTATCATAGATGCCGACGAGATGATGCTTGCGTGCGCGGCCTCGCCGCGACAGGTAAAGGCGTATGACATATGGGAAAACCCGAGTATGAGTTCCACCTTCCCGCGGCGGAATGGCTGCCCGCCGACGGCGCCGTGCAGGGCATCTGGCGTCAGGTTCTGGCGGAGGACCCCGCCACCGGCGCTTATACCGGGCTGATCCGCTATGAGCCGGGCGTGGATACGACGCCGAACGGCGTTGCCCGCCACGACTACTGGGAGGAAGTGTACATCCTCGAAGGCGACTTCACCGACCTTACGCTCGGCGAGATGTTTGGCCCAGGGATGTACGCCTGCCGCCCGCCGGGCATGGTCCACGGGCCGTGGCGCACGGACGCCGGCGCCGTGATCCTGGAGATTCGCTATCCCGCGCCGCCTGATTCCGCTTCCTGAAAACGGCGCCCTTTGACCTACGTTCGTCTGGCGCTCCCCTGGATCGGCGTGTATAATCGCGGGCAGAATACGCACAGGAGATTGAAAGGGGGCAGGGAGCGCGTTCGAAGAAGAGCGCGCGCCCAGACGATATGGCCGACGAACGCAAGATTCGCGTGCTGGTAGCAAAGCCTGGACTGGATGGGCATGACCGTGGCGCGAAGGTGATCGCGCGGGCGCTGCGCGACGCCGGGATGGAGGTCATCTACACCGGCATTCGCCAGACACCGCAGATGATCGTCGAGGCGGCGATCCAGGAGGACGTAGACGCCATCCTGATGAGCATTCTCTCCGGCGCGCACATGGCGATCTTCCCCAAAGTCATGGAGTTGCTCAAGGAGAACGGCGCCGACGACATCCTGGTGATGGCTGGCGGCATCCTGCCTGACGAGGACATTCCCGCCATCGAGGCGATGGGCATCAAGGGCAACTTCGGGCCTGGCACGCCCCTCTCCGCCATCATCGAGTATGTACGCGCCAACGTCCGCCCCGACCGGCTGGAGCACGACCTCACGCCACTCGTGCAGACGGGAGCCGCCATCGAGCCGGGCGCCACGACGCCTGCGCATGATGATCCCGCCAAGCACGAAGAGGCGGGCCGCTAGCATGGCGACACAGCCAAACGCGGACATCGTCACGCGGCTGCTCAACGACGACCGGCGCGCGCTGGCGCGTGTCGTCACGTTGATCGAGAATCGCGCGCCACAGGCGCAGCGCATCCTCGCCCAACTGCACGCTCATACGGGCCGCGCGCATATCATCGGCATCACCGGCTCGCCCGGCGCGGGCAAGAGCACGCTCGTGATGCAGCTCGCGCGCGAGCTGCGACGGCGCGACCGCACTATTGGCGTCATCGCCGTGGACCCCAGCAGCCCTTTCACCGGCGGCGCGATCCTGGGCGACCGCATCCGCATGCAGGAATTGGCGGGCGACCCGCGCGTCTTCATCCGCAGCATGGCGAGCCGTGGCAGCCTCGGCGGCTTGGCCGTCTCCACGCGTGACACCGTGCGCGCGCTCGACGCCGCTGGTTTTGACGTGGTCATCATCGAGACGGTGGGCGCGGGACAGGCGGAGGTCGAGATCGTGCGCGCCGCGCAGACGGTGGTCGTCGTGACGGTGCCAGGCATGGGCGATGACATTCAGGCGATCAAGGCGGGCATTCTGGAGATCGCCGATATCTTCGTCGTCAACAAGGCCGACCGCCCTGGAGCCGACCAGACCGCCGCCGAGCTACGCATGCTCCTCAGTCTGGACGAGCAACGCAAGGAGCGTGCCTGGCGCGTCCCTATCCTCAAGACCAGCGCCTCGACCGGCGAGGGCGTGCCAGAGTTGGTGGATAAGCTCGACGCGCACCTGGCATCCCTGAAAGAGAGCGGGCAACTGGCGGCGCGCGGCGGACGGCAGGCGCAGAGCGAGATGCTAGCCTTGCTGCATCAGGCGCTGGTCGAGCGCATCGAGGCGACGATTGGCGCGGAGGAGTGGGACCGGCTGGTGGCGGAGGTTGTGGCGCGGCGCAGCGATCCCTACACGACCGCCGCGCGCCTCGCCGAGCGCATCGGCCTCACGCCGCCTGCGGACGCGGACTGATCAGGCTATCTAGCGCCTGAATCGCACTCCCAGGTCCACCAGCCAGGGGAGATAGCGTTCAAACCACAGCGCAATACGGTAGATACCAGGCACGATGACCTCGCGCTTCGGCTTGCGCGCAAGTTTGGCAATGCGCTTGGCTACGACCTCCGGTCCAGGCATTGGCAGCTTGTTTCCACGGGTCATCGGCGTGCTTATGTAACCGGGACTAACAACCGAGACGGTAACACCGCTTCCGCGCAGTTGTCGTCGAAGCGCAAGCGAGAAGCCACGTATGCCGAACTTCGTCGCCGAATACAACGGCTCGACGGCGACGTGTCCGGCGACCGAGGCGATGGAGATGATCGCGCCGCTTTTGCGTTCGAGCATCCCTGGCAGGACGGCGTGCGTCAGCAGGACTGCGCCAACAAGATTGATCTCAAGCTCGCGGCGAATTGCATCCGGCGCCGTCTTCGCCAGCGAGCGCGGCGTGCCGATCCCAGCGTTATTCACCAAAATATCGATCCGCCCGAATCGCTCCAGCGCGCGCTCGACCAGTGGCTCGATCTGCGTGGCGTCGGTGAGGTCCGTGGGGACCGCGAGCGCCTCAACGCCTGACGCGCCAAGCTCACTTGCCAGCGCATCCAGCACGTCCCCTCGTCGCGCCGCCAGGATGACACTCGCACCCTGCCGCGCCAACTCACGCGCCGTCGCAGAGCCGATGCCGCCGCTCGCCCCAGTGATGAGCGCAACCCGTCCGGCCAGCGGGAGCACCTTCTTCGTCGAACTGCGTGTCTGTGAGGCTGAGGAAGTGGTCATCGGGCGTCACTCCAGATTCGAAAAGTGAGAGGCTTATCATGCCAACTTACTCAGTTGGAGTCACTGGAGGCGTGTAGACATAGATCTGGTCTGGGGGTGGAGAACCGATATCCCCCGCTCCCGAGCACAGTCGAATAACCAGCGCGCCTCCTACTGGCGTCCATAGGACACTGCAAACTTCGGGGAACTGGAGTTGGGCGCTCAAATCCAGTAACGGGCGTTGCTCGCCCGTTTTTGCGTCAATTGTCATGATGGTCTTTCCATTTAAGCTCATCGCGGTCAGCGTCTTGCCGCTGGGGTTCCACGCCACTGGAAGTCTCATGGTTCCCAGATCCGTCAGCATCCCCTTGGTGATAGTAATGACAGGTGGAATGCCGGATGTGGACGCGCCGGCCAGCAGCGTTTGGAGCGTTGCTCTGGAGAGGGTATACAGCGTGCGTGTGCTCATATTCTGCCCATATGGCCCATCCATGTCTAGCGCGCTACCGTCCGGCGTCCACTGATCGACGAACAAGTTGCACCCACCTTGAGGAGGGTCGGTCACATCGAACTCAGGGAAGCGGAGTGTTGCGGTTGGTGTAAGGGTCGTGAACTGCTCGCCGGCCGTCACAAGCTGTATCTCACATGTGCGTGCATGTGTGTGGAAGGTCAGTTGCTGAGCGCTAGGTCCCCAAATCGGCCATGCCCACACAGGATCGGTCTTGCGCTCTGCGACAGGGGCCGCCTGTGTCTCATCCAATGCAAAGAACTTTACTGTTCTGATGGAATCATAGCAGGCTAGCCAAGTGAGCGTGGGATCGACGGCCACGGTCCCCAAGTCGTCGCGACACTCGCTCCACGGCGCGGGATGGAGCGCGGAGTCATCTATGCCGACGGTGTACAGCGTCCGGTCATGGGTGATCAAGAGCTGTGGCGCGCTTGCTGCGGATTGACCTCGTATCACCGCGCTGAGGAACAGGAATCGAGAGTTGTATTTGTCGGCAACCAACTGATCCAGGCTGCGCAGGCGCAGCAGACCCGGCAGGTGGAGTTCTGGGCGGACAGAAAGATCTGGCGTCGGAGATTCTGACGCGCCAGGCGAGTGTGTACAGCCAGCAAGAGAACACAGGAAGATCGCCAGAATTATTCTCAGAATCGGCGCTGCCGAGCGTGTTTGCGGCATTGCCATTTGCGAAGTCCTCTTTGCCATGGATACTCGCGGCGCAGGGTTCCAGCATTCGCTTGCATTATATATGTTCGCTATAGGTGTTCTCTTTCATCAGCGGTCGGGTAAGCCGCAGGTTAAAGGCGGAGCCAGCTCAATCGCGTCAGCGAAAAACTGCTCGCAACACACTCATGTACTGCGCGTATACTCAGGTAGAGGGATACTGCTTCGCCAGAAGCGCGTCTGCGGCGCAGCAATTGGTTGTCTACGACATAGCGTCGCGCGATTACCCCACTGGAGGCGGTTGGCATGTTCGCCAGCGATCCGCTATCACTGGTCTTCCTCTTCTGTATGTTTCTCTCCGGCGGCTTCCTGCTCGTCACCGCCGCACTCGGCGCCGGACACAACCTCCACATCGGCGCGCACGATCTGCACCTTGGCGGACACGTGGGCACGGACGCTGGCGGACATGGAGCGCACATAGACGCTGGACACGCTGCAGGGCATGTCACGAATGGTCACGCGGGAGCGGATGCTCACGCGCATGGCTCCGCAGGCGGCGAGACTTCCGCGCCGGGCTGGCAGTCGCTCACGGCGATCCTCAACAATGGCCTCAACCTCTACGGCCTGTTGATCTTCCTCTTCATGTTTGGGCTATTTGGCTATGTCCTACACAACCTCACCAATGTCGGCGCGGTGGCCTCTGTACTGATCCCACTGCTCATCGGCGTGTTGAGCGGTGTCGCGCTCGGCAACTTCCTCACGCGCTTTTTCCGCACCAGCCCGGAGAGCCTCCTCGACGCCGATAGCTCTCGACTTGAAGGACGCCTCGGCAAGGTCAGCATGGCGATCCGTGAGGGCGGCGTCGGCGAGGTAATCTTCACAGGTAAAGGTGGCGCCCGTCAGAGTATTAGCGCGCGCAGCGCCGACGCCCAACCGATTCCCGATGGCGCCGAAATCGTCATCCTTGGTTACCAGGACGGCGTCGCGCGCGTCCAGACGTGGGATAGCTTCCTGCTTGAGTCGCGCTCCGGTCAGCGGCGGCTGCTGGGGCCACTCGAGCCGCAGCAATAAGTCGGGCTGCGATCTAATCGCATGGGCGAGGTCCCCAGCGAAGGAGGCGCGTAGCGCGAAGTGCGAGTGTTCGTGCGCGTTGTGTTTGCCCATTGCGCGTGAGTGACCAAACAGATGTGATCTGGTCACACCCGCATAGCCCTGAGCCGCGCTAGTCAGGCGCAGGCGTCAAAACAGGGCGCTGGAGGAAAGTGATCCCAATGGAAGCATTGTCAGGCCTCACGACCGTCGTGGTGATCGTCATCCTGATCATCGTCGCCGTCGTGCTGATTCTCAACGCCTATGGTCGGCTCTACAAGCGTGTCGGCCCCAACCGCGCGCTGATTATCTATGGTGGCGCGCGCGAGCCGCAGGTCGTCAAGGGCGGTGGCAAGCTCGTCATTCCGCTGATTCAGCGCGCCGAGGAACTCTCGCTGGAGCTGATGTCGTTCGATGTCGCGCCGCAGCAAGACCTCTATACCAACCAGGGCGTCTCCGTCCGCGTTGAGGCCGTCACGCAATTGAAAGTGCGCTCCGACCGCGAGAGCATCCTGACGGCGGCGGAACAGTTCCTCAGTAAGACGCCGCAGGATCGCGAGAACCTGATCCGTCTGGTGATGGAAGGCCATCTGCGCGGCATCGTCGGCCAACTCACCGTCGAGCAGATTGTCAAAGAGCCGGAGATGGTTGGCGAGAAGATGCGCTCCACCAGTTCGTCGGACCTGGCGAAGATGGGACTGGAAGTCGTTTCCTTCACCATCAAGCAGGTGACGGACGACCACCAGTACATCGAGAACATGGGGCGTCCAGAGGTCGAGCGCGTCAAGAAGGAGGCCAATGTCGCCGTCGCGCTGGCCGCGCGCGATACACAGATCCAGCAGGCGAACGCGCAACGCGAGGCCGCAGTGGCCCGCGCCGCCGCCGATCAGGAGCGTGTCGCCGCCGAGACGGTCTCGCAGGCGAAGCAATCCGAGTTCCAGCGCGACCTCTCGCTCAAGCGCGCCTCCTACGACACCGAAGTGAAGAAGCAGCAGGTCGTCGCGGATCGGGCGTCGGACCTCCAGCAGCAGATCGTGCAGCAGCAGATCGTCGCCGAGACGGCGCGCGCACAGGAGATCGAGAAGACGGCGCAGATCAAGGTGCAGGAGGCTGAGGCCTCACGTCGCAAGATGGAGCTAGAAGCCACCGTCGTGCGCGCCGCAGACGCAGAGCGACAACGTGTCCAGACGCTTGCCGAGGCTGAGCGACAGCGCATCTCGCTCGAAGCCGAGGGACGCGCAGCGGCGCTCCGGGCACAGGCATCTGCGGAGGCCGAGGCGGCGAAGGTGCGTGGCGCGGCGGAGGCAGAGGCCACTCGACTGCGTGGCCTGGCCGAGGCGGAAGTTATCCGCGCGAAGGGTGAGGCGGAGGCAGAAGCTATGCGTGTG
>DATAOM010000070.1:0-6166 GCA_036265775.1 Ktedonobacterales bacterium
GAGTGAGACGAGCGCCTCATATGTGTCGATGAGCAGGACCTGACGTCCCTCGCACTGGGCAAGCGCCTCGATCGGAGTATCCTCGGGCGAAAGGCCCATCGCGACTCGCAGCGCCTCCAAAAGGGCTTCCGGCGTCGGCTCAATCTCACGTCCGTCCAGCACATACGCCGGAACATGCTCACGTTCACATGCCAGGAGGAACTCGCCGAGAAGAGTGGTTTTGCCGATGCCCCCAGGGCCATGGATATGGAGGACGGCGAAAGGCGAGTCAGGCGCGATCAGCGCGCTCTGGAAGAGCTGGCGTTCCGCCTCGCGTCCGACGAAGTGGCGCTGGCGCGCAAGTGAGAGGCGGGTGGCGAGCCGTGACGCGCTCATGGGCTACCTCTGGCGCCTCGGGAAGGAGCGCGACCTCTCCGCCGCCTTCGCCTGAGGACTCAACGGGATTCTAGCACAGACCAAACCGTCCCTGCTCCAGCACGCCCGCCTCCATCTCGCAGGTCAATGCGCCTTCCCTATCGACGAGCGTCACCTCTACCTACTACCGTAACTACTTCCGCAAACTCCACCCTCCAGACACCGGCGCGAATGCGACTTGGCAGACGTTCCAATGCGCGCGCAGCGCGTTCTCCATCCAGAGATGCGAGATCTTCGTCCTCTTGCATGCCCTGCGACGATTGTCGCCAGTGTGACGCAACAAAAATGTTGCTAGCGTATGCCAGTGGAATCGCATGGAGCACGAAACATGCGTCGCCAGCCAGCGCACAGCAAATGCCGGAATCGTGCTGTGTCTGCGCTTCGCCAGGCGCTTCTGCCTCTTTGATGGGGTGGGAAGGTCCAGTCGCGGCGAGAGCGGCGCTGGTTTAATAGCAATTGGCGGATGTGGCAACAGGCGCAGAAGCGCTCCTCACTACCGCTATGTGGCCGTCTGAGCCGCGTGGCGAATACGCTCGTCCACGAGGACAAACGACGACCGCCGCGCCTGGAAGCAGACCAGGCGCGGCGGTCGGTTTACGTCTCGTCTGAGATGATCTATCCTTTACGCTACGTGCGCTGAGGCTGCGGCTTCGCTCGGCGTCGCGAAGTAGGCGCCCAGGAACGAGATCGCTAGCAGCGCGTGGAGGGCATTGTCGGCGAGACCGGTCGGCAGAACACCAAGGATAGTCGTCCCCTGCACAAACCCAACAATAGCGACGACTGTGTAGACGATGCCGAAGATCAGCACATAGAGGCGCGCGTACTGGCCGCTCAACATGAAGCCTGCGACCAGGCCAAGTACTCCTGTCAAGAGATGAACCAGGTTGTGGGCTGGGTTGACGGCGAAGATACCCAAGAGCTGGCCATCAGGCGTCAAGGCAGGAATGAAGCCCATGAGGCCCACTAGGGTCAGGATCACGCCAAAGATCTGAGAAACGAGCCGAGCAAGATTGTTCATCGCACGATCACCTTTCTGTCAGCGGGGTATCCCGCGCTCTGCTGGAGGAACGCCTTAGCGTTTATCCATCGCTACTTTCGTCCGCTTCTATCCGTCCTCGCCTGCGCGTCTGGCTCACTTCCAGCGCACACCGGCGTCGAACGCAACCTGGTTCTGCACCCCTTTTTGTTGCCCGATAATGACCGTCACGCGCCATGGCCCGGCCATCGAGAATGTCATTCGCACTTCATAGCGCCCATCGCCTTTCGCTGTAATCGTCGCTGGAGGAACGCTCATCGCCATCGTCGTCATCTCCTGCCGGATAATCACTCGTGCCCCTTCTGGTTGCGCGCTATTGCTGCCCCTGAGGGCGATGAGTGCTGTGTTCTCTTTGCCAACGACGAAGCCTGCCGCCGGACGCGTAAAGCTGACCTGATATGGACCAGCCATCGCTGTCTGCACTGAGGGCGCATTAGCCGGCGGGAGGAGCAGCGCGCCCAACCCCAAGTGCCCCCAGATGAGCATGCCCAGTACGAGCAGCCCCGCCCCAAGGAAAACGCCACGCACAAGTCGGTCTATACCTCTTGCAACGCCTTCACGTGAAGCTTGCGCGCTGATAAGCGCCATGTGGACCTCCTCCGATCTGTCGCCACAGCGACATCCTTGCGCTCATCTTCCTGCACTCCTCACACAGCATCATGCCGTTGCTAGACAGGGTCTACCAGACCAAGAGGTGTTCACTTTTTGTTCACTTTGCGTTCTGAAGGTGACTCGCTGTCATGAACACCTGAAGGCGTGAGGAGCGAACTCAACGATGAGGTGTTCGAATGGCCAAACAGGTGTCCCCTACCCACCCGAGTTCCACGCGAATGCAATTCGCCGGGGCGCTATGGGCGCTCTTGCGTACCATCGGACATGTGGCCATTCCACCAAGTCAAAGGAGTGTGCTCGTGAAATGCTAAGGGATGGTGTTAAGCAAGCAAGAATAGACAACGCATCAAGACGCAAAATGAATGCAAACAACGAGTCGAAGGCGAACACTGGGCGCAATTTACCAGCTGATTACCCAGTTCCATGTGTGCATCAAAGAGGCCAAGTAGAGCAAACGCGACATCAGCGGCATATCACTGGAACGAAGATCAAGAGGACAGGAGTGGCGGTGAGAACATAAAGGTAGACGCCAGCTATCATATGACATCAGGTCGCAGTGCACCAGATGACGCCAAGACTCCACACGAGCGCTCGAACGTGCGCGTTGCGCCAACGAGCGTCCACGCCTCATATCAGCAGCTTCCTCCGAGTCTGCGCGTCCATCAGAAATATGTCAGCACATGAGATATTCCAAGGAGACTTGACGGCTGATTTAAACTGGTCACAATCGTCCAATCCACGTTCCTCCCCCGAATTTACCGCTGCATACCGATTATCTACACACCGCTGACCTAGGCGCAGCTGCTCCCGGATCAACATATTGCGTCGCCAAATGAGCAAGAAGTGACCACTTACTGGCAGTGAAGTGGACTGCCAGATGAATAGCCTTCCCAGTGATACTATCACCCACCAAGTAAAGGAGGTGATGGTCCCATCGCACCTCGACGCAGGTGAATGCTGGCAGACGATCGACAAATTGACCTGCACGTCTGTTGCACTGGCTGATCATTGAGACGCTGCCTCCTCACGTCAGTTCGACGCGGGAGGGCATGACCCCAATTGAAAGAGAACATCATGGAATCATCACCTACCATGCCTCAGCAGTCATCGGCGAGCTTCGCGCGTCTTGGCGGCTACGCTGCCATCTTCGCGGCGGTGGGGAGTCTGCTCTATTCCGTCGCGTTTGTCATCCTCAAGGACGTCGTCGCCTATTCTACCTTGCTAGCGATTGGCGGCATCGTGACCACCGCCATCTTGACCGCCATCTACTTCCGTGTGCGCGAGACGGATGCTGCGTTCTCGCTCTGGGCCTTGCTGCTCGGCGTCGTGGCGGCGCTTGGATCGGCGGCGCATGGCATGTACGATCTCGCCACCGCGCTTACGCCTGGTCTTGCGGCCTCCGCACCAAACGCACCCAGCCAGATTGACGCACGTGGCTTCCTCACCTTCGGCCTCTCCGGGCTTGCGCTTTTCATTTTCTCATTGCTGATCGTTCGCGGTGGACGCTTACCGCGCGGACTGGGCTATCTCGGCGTCGTACTGGGGCTGTTGCTGGTCGAGATCTTCCTGGCGCGCCTGATCGTGATTAACCCCACGACGGCGCTCGGTACCGTCTCGATTCTTGGTCCTGCCGCCATCACGGGCCTGCTGCTCAACCCCGTCTTTAACCTCTGGCTTGGTATCTCGCTGCTGCGCGGCGCGCGCTCCTGAAGACGCGCCCGACACCGAAGGAGTACTGCATATGGCGTCATCTACAATGGGCACCTCAACCACCGAGGCGCTGAGCGAGCGCTCATTTGTACGGCTCGGTGGCTTGGCCGGCATCCTGCTCGCGCTCGGCTCGCTCGCGGCGGTCGCGATCTACTATACCCTGGTTCCCGCCGCACAACAGTTGCCCGTGACCGACGCGAAGACCTATCTAGCCTCGCTTGCCCAGGATTCCTCAGGGACGCTGCTCTTCCAGGGCGTCTACGCCTTTATCGCCTTCTGCGCGCTCGTAGGTATCATCGCGACCCATTTCCGTGTGCGCCAATTGGGGGAGGCGTGGGCCTTCTTCGCCACGCTCGTCGGCACGATCGCGGCGGCGGGAACGGTCCTCTCCAGCGTCTACCAGTTCGCCAATTTGCAGTACCTCGCCGCGCATCCCACCATCGGCCAGCAGGCGGCGGCGACCTTCGACGCGCCCTCGCCAGTCAATCCCTTAGGCGTGATGGGCTTCGCGCTGACGGCGATCTGGTTCCTGGTGATTGGCCTGTTCTTCCTGCGCGGCGTCAATCAGCCACGGCTGCTCGGCGTCCTCGCGCTGGTCGCCTTCGCCGACCTCGTCGCCGGGTTCGCCGCTTCTATCGCCGGAAATCAGACCATCATGATCGGCGCGGCGCTCATTGCCGGCGCGGTCGGTGGACCGATCTTCTGGCTCTGGCAGGGTCTGCGCCTCTGGCGCGACGCCTGATTCGCCCGCATATCTCAGATACAAAGGAACCTCCCACTATGACAACCGCGACCTCTACCACTACTCAGCGCCTCGACGGGCTGGACCGTCTGTTGCTCATCCTGCCCATGCTGGCTGGGTTGGGTCTTGGCCTGTTTGCGCTCTTCGCCGCGCCGCTCTTGGCGCGTCTGACCAATTACCCACCCAATGACATCCTCATCTATTGGCTGGCCGGGGCAGGCACGCTCGGCTATGGCGTCGCGCTGGCGCTTGGCCTGCTGCAAGGCGATTGGACCGGCCTGCGCTTCCCGGTCATCGCCGGGCTGACCGCGAATGTGCTTGCCGTCATCGCGGCGCTCGTCGAGGTAGCGCAGGGGCGTGGCGAGAACCGGCCCGCGCTTTACCTCATCCTCGCGCTCTCTGCCCTCATCGCACTTTGCTTTGTGGTGCTGCTCCTGAGGCACCGTGGCGCGGAGCGTCCGGAGCCAGACGCTACGGCGCGCTGGCTCTTCCCCTTCTTCATCTTCGGCGCGATCGCCGCTTTAGCTACAGGACTGCTGGGGTATTTCGGCGTCGAACTCTTCAAGCCGCTCTTCGGAATGGACGCGATCAACCCGTTCATCTACCGCTTCCTAGGCGCGGCGACGATTGGCTATGGCGTCATGGGCTTCTATCAGGCGACCTCGCGACGCTTCGCGGAGCTACGCCTGGCCCTGGTGATGGGCGCGCTCTTCAATATCTGCGCCGTCACCTTGGGCATCCTGGCGCTCGTCAGCGGGCTGCCGCCGCTGCTCCCATCCACACTCCTGTTTGCTCCCGTGATTCTCAGTATTGGCTGCGTTGTCGCACTTGTGCGCCGCGGCCGCTAGCCATCCGGCTGTCTCGGTTCCTAGGAGAATCGCCATGCAGACTGAATCTGTGCAATCCTCGTCGCGCGCCCAACTCGCCGGCTTCGAGCGCGCGCTGCTTGTCCTACCTATGTTAGGCGGTGCGTTCTTTGGCCTCTTCCCTCTCCTGCTGCCACAGACCTTCGCCGCTGTGGCGCAGTTCCCGGCGGAGGGTCTCTACGTCTATCAACTCACCGGCGCAGCCACGGTTGGCTATGGCGTCGGGCTGCTCTTGGGTCTCCTACAGCGGAGCTGGCGCGCCGTGCGGCTCCCAGTCATCGCCACATTGGTATTCAATCTGGCCTCGCTCTACGCCTGCGCGGTCGAGATCGCGGGGGGGCATGCGCCTTACACAGTCTATGTTATCATCGTCGCCTCGACCTTGTTCGTGGCGATCAGTATCCTGCTCTTGGCGCGTCATCGGGGATCTCCACAGCCCACGCAGAACCTCGCCACGCCAGCGGTGCGCCTCTTTCTCATCATTGGCGCCGTCTCCGCCGTCACCTTCGGGCTGCTTCCGCTGCTCTATCCGCAGGTCTTCACCAATTTCGGTCTGCCGTTGAGCATCGCGTTTATCGGACGGCAGGGTGGAGCGGCGAGTCTCGGCTACGCGGTCATGGCGATCTTTGCGCTGCGCGCGCTGAGCGCAGTGGAGTTGCGACTGCCCGTTATCATGGCGGGGGTCTTCAACGGCGCGAGCGCGCTCGTCAGCATTCCCTATCTGTTCTCGGGCGAAGTTCCGGTGCTGCCCTGGATCATCGCGCCGTTCGGCCTCGCCGTCGCGGT
>DATAOM010000071.1:0-3304 GCA_036265775.1 Ktedonobacterales bacterium
CTGGATCGCCTTGGTGAGTTCAAGCGGGTCGATGGGCTTGATCAGATACAGATCGGCGCCCGCCAGGAGTCCAGCGACTTGCTCTTTGTCTTGCGCCAATGCAGATAAGATGATCAGTGAGGTAGAGGACGAATCGGGATCACCACGGAGGGCGCGCACAAATTGGTAACCGTCTATTCCTGGCATGCGCACGTCAACTACCACACAATCGGGACGCACATCATGGCAGCGTTCCAGCCCTTGCGCGCCATCGGTGGCGGTGACCACCGCAAAGTCTCCCAACTCTTCAAGCGCGTCCGTGAGAAATTCGATCAACTGACGGTTGTCATCCACGACGAGGACCGTATGTTGCGGTCCCTTCGCAGCAGGATTTTGATCAACCTCCATCGCGAACCCTTAGTAGCTGCCTGCGGCAGATTACAGTCGGACAACGTGGTAACGAAAGCTGTCAGAGCAGGCGCCAGGCAAGCCACTTCCCATTCCTTGGACCTGTCTGGCCTCTCAGGTTAGTCCTCTCCCCTCGATCGAAGCAGCGCTGAAAAGAGCTCCCATCTGTCGCGTTGGAGATCCAAGTCCATATGCGCCTACCGGCTGAAACGAGCGCGCTCCGTGGCGCAACCAGTCGTAGGCGGCCTCCTCGCTGGTAATGGCCCGACCTCATGACGGCCCACCGCACATACCGCACGCATCTCCTACCGACCACGCCAGGAAGCGCTCGCTTGATGTGAGCAAAATGATCCTGCGCGATTGTCGCACATTTGGTAAGTATACCGTTTGGCAAGTTGCACGGCCCAGCCACAGTGAAAGGGTTGTTGGCTGCGTTCACTCCAACTCGCACATTGGGTCACATGCGCTGAAAAACTCTCGACGACCGCCTCACAGAAAACACTTCCGCCCATTCGTCTCGTCCCTTAGATGGTAGGCAAGTCCGCCCAACGGGAAAGGCGCTCAATATGCAGTGGCGACGCGCGCCACGCGAATCCGAGGATCCCGCCTGTGCGCTTCCTGACGAGCCACAGGATGCGCATGTCCTGGCCGGCGCGGATGTGGCGGCGTTCAACGCGCTCATTGCGCAGCATGCCGAGCGCATGATCCGAGTCTCTGCGGCAATCGTCGGCATTATGGACGCCGAGGACGCCGCGCAAGAAGCCATTGTACGGGCGTGGCAGGCGTGGCCCACGCTACGTGATCGCGGAGCCTTCTCCGCATGGCTCTTGCGCATCACCGTCAATGTCGGGCGCGATTGGCTGCGCGGGCGCTTTGGCGCGCATCGTCGCCTTAACGAATCGCTCGAAGAGGCGGAGACGGAGGCAGACATCCCGGCTGCCCTGTTCAGCGACGATCCGGGGGCGAGCGATCACGCGGCAGCGCTCGATCTGCGCCATGCAATCAGCCAACTCGACGCAGAGTTGCGCGCGGTGGTGGCGCTGCGCTACTTCGCGGGGTTAGATGCGACCGAGATTGGCGCTGCGCTCACCATCCCTCCCGCCACCGTCCGGACACGTCTGCGTCGCGCTCTGCGGCGCCTGCGCGACTGCCTCGGCGATTCCAATGAACATCCAGCCGCACGCAGCCGGGAGGAAAACCGCCATGCGTGAGTATCCAGCCAATGATGATCAGGACTATGAGGACCACCAGGAACCGCCCGACGCCGAGGGTGTGCCGCCCGATCTGAAGTCCATACATCGCCAGATGGTCGCTGAGGGGCAGCTATGGCAGAGGAGCCTGCCTGCGACGCAGCGGCTGATCGAGCGCACGCAGCGCCTGACGATGAGCCAAGCGCTCGCCAGCCCACAAACGCCGCCGCCCATCATGCAGCCATTGGCGCCCACTGACAATGGGGGGGCGTCTCAGTCTTTCGTGAAAGGATCACGCGACATGATGACCAGCCAGGAGACCAATCGGACGCCCAGCCGGACGCCCAGCCGGACGCCCAGCCGGATGCGCAGCCTGTGGGCGGGACTCGCCGCCATTGTCGTCGTCGCACTGCTTGCCGGCGTGTTCTATGCGCTCGCCTCCAGTCGGCGAAGTTCAGGACCAGCGAGCGTTCCCACGGCAACGGCACAGGCGCATGGCAAGTGGCAGACGCTCGCCAGCCTCCCCTTTTCGGACCCGCCACAGGGTCCCGTCATCGCGCCATCCGACCCAAACACCGTCTATGAAGCGACACTGTCGCCGCTGAAGTTGCGTCGGACGACAGATCAGGGGGCGCACTGGACGGAGCTGCACGTACCTGGTGACACGTCCAATCTCGAGAGTTTCCAGGTTTTCGTGAGTCCTCTCGACGCCAAGATGGTCTTCGTGACGCTCACCTCACCGCTGCCTCCCAAGAGCCAGGTGTCGGCGTGTCCCACGATCCCGGCGAGCCAGGCGTCGACCGGCGCCGCCGCCGTGAGCGCCACCAGGCGCAACTCCGGCGCGGCGCCACTGGCTGGGGGTCTGACGCTCAGCGGCAATATTCCATGCAGCTTGCAGTACTACAGCACAGACGGCGGCGCCTCCTGGAAGCAGCTCACCTTGCCCATACGCGCCGCGCTCGTCAATCCCGACCGGATGTTTGCCTTGCCCTCAGGCGATGTCTTGAGCGCGCAGGGGAATCGCCTGTATGCGGCCGCCGGCTGTGGACCGCAGTGCTCAGGGCCAAGCGATGACATCGTCACCAGCGCGGACGGTGGCGCCCATTGGGCGGTGGCCGATCAGCAGATCCGAGCCGCGGGGCATGATGTCTGCGACTTCGGCGCGGCGCCGAGTGGTAGCGAGGTCTTCGCCATCACCTCTACCGAGAGCTGCGGGAACGAGAGCGCGCCGCTCACTTATCTTTGGCATAGCACAGATGCGGGGGCGCATTGGGCGAAGGTGCGGCAGCTCCCGGCGAACGGGTGGACGGGCATGGCAGTCGTGTCGCAACCCTCAGGTCAGCCGCTGCTCTATATTCACATGCCACAGGTCACCGCCCAGAGCCACATGGACGCCGTGACCGATGGCCCAACGCATCTCATGGTCAGCGCGGACGGTGGCAAGACCTGGACCGCTGCGCCAGCAAGTGGCATTGCTGGTTCGACCGAGTCCCCTTCTGGGCCGCTGTGTGTGCTGAGCGACGGCACGGTCATCGAGTACTTCGGCGACCCGACGACCGCCGTACTCTATGGCTGGAAGCTCGGAGAGACAACCTGGCGGATGGTCGCGCCATCGCTCAAGGGGGAGGTGCGCCAGATGCTGGTGGCACGGCAGGGTGGGAGCGATGCCCTGTTCGCGGTGACCAGTGGCGCAAAGGGCATCGCCATACAGTCATATCTGCCCTAGA
>DATAOM010000072.1:0-2217 GCA_036265775.1 Ktedonobacterales bacterium
GTACGACGTTTCTCCTTATGTGCGCCAGCGGGCCACCGCATCAGCGCCATTCCGGGTTACCGATGAGCAGTGGCAAATGATCGCGCCAATCCTCGCGCCTACTCTTCTCGGCCCGTCGCGCCGAGGCCGTCCGCGCCTCGACAATCGTCTCATCTTTGACGCGGTCTTTACTGTGATTCATGGAGGGTTGTTCTGGAGCCTCATTCCGTCGGGCGCGACCACCCCGACCAGTTGGCGTCGCTACAGAGAGTGGGAAGCCACGGGCGCTTGGGAAAGAGCCTGGCAGGCGCTGCTGAGCTCACTTGATGCGCAGACACGTCAGACGGTTGTGTTGAACTTCCTCGACTGCTCCCATCCACCCAGGCGACGCAAGGCGCCGCAAGTGAAGAGCGTATCATGATCGAATGCGTCAGGTTGCGATCTCTGGCAGCCGTGACTCGAATTCGTCTATCTCGTCGGCGCCAACGAGCGCGCTGATTTCGACCTCGAAGTTGCGGGTCTCGCCTGGCTCGATGTATTGCAGCTCGCCGTTCTCGCGCTCCCAGGCGCGGCCCAATGTGTGGCAGTTCGCCGGCTCGATGCCTACCGTGTAGTCGCCATGGCCGATCTGCTTCCACTGGTTCAGTGTGTTGAGCTGGTCGCCGCGCCAGCGCAGCGCCAGCCCTAACGCCCGGCCAAAGGGAAATGACAATCCCTCGTTGACGATGGCCGCGACGCAGTAGCCATTCTCGTCAGGCTGGACGTCGTGTGCCCAGTTGACCTCGCGCCACTCTGGCGTCGGGGGGCCAAAGCGCCGATGCTCGTGAGTCGTCTGAGCAGAGCGCTCGTCCTTCGCCTGTAGGTCGCGGCTGGCGACCAGGAGGCGGCTGTCGGGTCCTAGCAGCGGAAAGCCCGCGTTTACGTGGTACAGAATCATCAGCGGCGAGGAGTTCATGCCGCGATTCTCGACGCGATCGCGCACGAGCAGCGAGCGCGCGCCAGCCCGCGTGGTGATCTCGCGGCTGAGGCGCAGATCTTCGCCGTAGAGAACTCCCTCGCGCATCGTTCCCCGCGCCTGGAGGATATATTCGTCGCCCTCCCAGCGCGCCTCGTAGGCGACCTCCTCCGCTGGCGTCGTCGAGATGCGCCCATGCATGCCCAGCGTCTCGCCTTCGTCCACGCAAGGCGCGCCAACCTGGCGCAGGCCACAGGTGGTCAGAAGGCCGCCAAAGAACGTGCGCAGCCAGCCCTCGCCCGCCGGATCGTGATACTGTGGCCCGGAGATACCCGCGCGGCTCACCCAGGCGAGTGGCGCGCCGCCATACTCGGCGAAGGGAATGTCCATGCAGCGGTCGGGCAGAACGGTGAAGCGGAAGCCATCGCCGCAATTGAAGTCGAGCGCGCGGACGCCATCGGCGCGGCCACCCACCAGACGGCTCTCGCGTATCCCCGCGACCTGCGCCATATCGCCAACCGAAGCGAGTAGTTCGGCGCGTGTCCAGCGCCGGCCATAGAGCGTGGGCATGCCTGATCCTCCTCGATGAGGTTTGGCTTTCGAACCAGTTGTGACGCGCTCAGCCCTATCAATCCTAACCCGGAGGCCAGGCCAGCTTACGCCCGCCGAGCACGTGCAGATGGAGATGGAAGACACTCTGGCCGGCGTCAGGACCGACGTTCCAGACCAGGCGATAGCCGGTTGTGTCAATACCCGTCTCGTGGGCGACGTGCTTCGCCGCGCGAATCATCGCCGCCAGGAGCGCGCCATCCTCGGCCTCTGGCGCGTCGATGCCGCTGATGTGGCGGCGGGGAATAACGAGGACATGTGTTGGCGCGCCAGGATTCACGTCGTGAAAGGCGATCACGTCCTCGTCGGCGTAGGCCTGCCGGCTGGGAATCGCGCCGGAGACGATACGGCAAAAGAGGCAGTCTTCCTGCGCGGCCATCTGGCGCTCCTCTCACCTGCTACTCAATGGCTAATAGCGCACCATGCGCGTGAATTCGCCAGGCGTCACGCCGAAGCGATCGCGCAGGAAGCTCCGGCCGAGCGCGGTGAAGATGATGGTCGCGCCGGTCGCCTGGCTACGCTGCACCTGCGCCATGACGCGCGCCTCGCCCCAGAGCGGATAGCGCCGGGCGCGGATCACGCCAACAAGTTGGATGAGCGTGAGCGCGGCCACTGGGATCACCGCGGCGATGGCGCGGCTAGTTGGGTCCTGTTCGAGGCCGACGATGGGGGGC
>DATAOM010000073.1:0-3731 GCA_036265775.1 Ktedonobacterales bacterium
GGGCATGCGTGGCCCCCGCGGCGCGACACTCATCTGCGCGCCGGGGACCATCATGCGCTGGCTGGCGCCAGTCTGATCCCCTTGCTGGTCCGCTGGGTCCATCGGTCCTGAGGCCGGCTCCATACGCGCCCGCAGGGGCATGCTGCGCGCGAATGGGATATTATTCGGGTCCATCGAGCGTGACCTCCTCCAGCGACGTTCCACCACACCACGCGCGACTCGGATCAATCCGTACAATCCATGCGCCGTTCGTAAGCCCAGTGTACCATGAAAGTAAATTGAGCAGGCAATGAGGACATTGAGGCTAAGGATGAGGATACTTTGGCGGCTGGAGGGAGGCCGGAGTCATGGAGATCGCGCGTTTGCATTCCTGGGATGTGTCCGCAGATGAGGCTGTGGCGATTCAGCAGCGTTTGCGCGCGCTCGTCGTGCGTGAAAATGGCTTCGATCCGGCGAAGGTGCGCACTATCGCCGGGGTTGACGCATCATATCGCGATAAGGCGTATGCGGCCATCGTCGTGCTGGCGCTTCCTGACCTTCAGGTCGTCGAGCAAGTGGTAGCTGAACGGGAGACGCCATTTCCCTATGTGCCAGGCCTGCTCTCGTTCCGCGAGGCGCCTGCCGTGCTGGATGCGATGGAGAAGCTGACAGCGCGCCCGGACTTGTTGATGTTCGACGGGCAGGGCATCGCGCACCCACGCCGCCTGGGGATCGCCGCGCATATGGGTGTCTATCTTGGTATGCCCAGCATTGGCTGCGCCAAGTCGCGTCTGACCGGCAGCTATACGGAGCCAGGGCCGAATGCGGGCGATATGGCACCGCTGATGGCGGGGCGCGAGCAGGTCGGCGTGGTCCTGCGCAGCAAGCCACGCACGAATCCGCTCTTCATCTCGATTGGTCACCTGATCGACCTGCCGACCGCGACGAGCTTTGTCCTGCAGACGCTGCGTGGCTACCGGCTGCCGGAACCAACGCGGCAAGCGGACCGGCTGGCGGGAGCGCGGTGAAGACGCGCCAGCACGCATAAATACGCCTGCTACTGGGTTGTTGCTCCAACCGTCTTGTTGATAGTGTGACATGATTCACACCAAAGCGCCCGCTTCTCGTCCATCGAATGTGAGACAATAGCAGGCGGGTGCGTTCGCCACCCTCATTCTTTGCCTCCCATCATTCCACAGAAAGGCCCTATGCGCGTATGCCCTATGAAATCGCCGGAAGCCGTATTTTGATTACCGGAGGCGCCGGCTTCGTCGGCTCCCATATCGCCGACGCGCTGCTGGATGCGGGCGCAGCAGAGATCATCGCGCTCGATAACCTCGTGCGCGGGCAGCGCGCAAACCTGGAGCCGGCGATGCGGCGCGGCAATGTGCGCCTGGTCGAGGGCGACATCCGCGACCGTGAACTTGTAGGCCAATTGACGGATGGCATGGACTATGTCTACCACGAGGCGGCGCTGCGCATCACCCATTGCGCCGAGGACCCGCGTCAGGCGTTTGGCGTGATGTACGAGGGCACATTCAACGTGCTGGAGGCGGCGCGCGACGCGAAGGTGAAGAAGGTCGTCGCGGCGTCGAGCGCGTCGGTCTATGGTGAGGCGAGCTACCAGCCCATCGATGAGGCGCATCCCTACAACAATCGCACGCTCTATGGCGCGGCCAAGATCGCCGACGAGCATATGCTGCGCGCCTTCAACGAGATGTATGACCTACCCTACGTTGCCCTGCGCTACTTCAACGTCTACGGCGCGCGCATGGATATTCACGGTGTCTACACTGAGGTGCTGATCCGTTGGATGGATCGCATCGAGCAGGGGCAGCCGCCGCTGATCTTCGGCGATGGTACGCAGTCCATGGACTTCATCTACGTGACCGACATTGCGCGCGCCAACATCGCGGCGCTTCAGTCCGACGAGTCCGACGCCGTCTTCAATGTCGCCACTGGCGTCGAGACGACGCTGACCGAGCTGAGCCAGCGGCTCTGCGAGGTGATGGGCCGACCAGACCTGAAGGCGGAATACCAGGAGGAGCGCAAGGTCAATCCAGTGCGCCACCGCCTCGGCTCGACGGCGCTCGCGCGCGAGAAGCTCGGTTTCGTCTCGACCGTAGACCTGCGCCAGGGACTGACGGAACTGGTGAAGTGGCGCGCCGAGACGCTGAAGACGACGGGAGCGACAGCATGAGCCAGACAGTAGATCGCGCATCACAGCAGACGCCCGCGCAGACGGCGACGCCATCGCTCATACCGATCACGAAGCCGTATCTCGGCGAGGAAGAGGCGCAGGCCGCCGCCGAGGCCATTCGCACGGGCTGGATCGCGCAGGGGCCGCTGGTGGCGCGCTTCGAGGAGGCGATCGCCTCACGACTGGGCGTGGCGCATGTCGTCGCGACGAGCAACTGCACGACCTCGCTGCACCTGGCGCTGCTCTGCTCGGGGATCGGACCCGGCGACGAGGTGATCTGCCCATCGTTCAGCTTCATCGCCACCGCGAACGCTGTGCTCTACACCGGCGCGCATCCGGTCTTCGTTGACATCGATCCACGAACGTACAACATCGATCCGGCGGCCATCGAGGCGGCGATCACTCCGCGCACGAAGGCCATCATCCCCGTAGACCAGATCGGGCTGGCGGCAGACCTGGACGCCGTGCTGGAGATCGCCGAGCGCTACCGTCTCCGCGTGATCGAAGACGCGGCGCCCGCGCTCGGCGCGACCTATCGCGGCCGCTCGGTCGGCGCGCTCAGCCCCGTCACCTGCTTCAGCTTCCATCCGCGCAAATCCATCACGACCGGCGAGGGTGGGGCCATCGCGACCAATGACGCCGAACTGGCGGCGCGCGCGCGGGTGTTGCGCTCGCATGGCGCGTCGGTCTCCGATCTGGCGCGACATTCCGCCACATCGGTCATCATCGAGGCCTACGAAGAGCTTGGCTATAACTACCGCATGACGGATATCCAGGCGGCGATGGGCATCGAGCAGTTGAAGAAGCTGGACGCGATCCTCGCGCGGCGGCGTGACCTGGCCGAGCGCTACAACGCGCGCCTCTTGGAGACTCCTGGCGTCACGCCGCCCTATGCGCCAGACGACGCGCCACATACCTATCAGTCCTACTGTGTGCGGCTCGATCTCGCGCTCACTCCGCCCCGCGAGGCGATCATGGAGCGCATGCTCGCCGATGGCGTGGCGACACGGCGGGGCGTGATGGCGATTCACGAGGAGCCGTACTACGTAGAGCGCTTTGGGCGTGCCTCGCTGCCCGTGACCGAGGCGGCGACGCGCGAGACGTTGCTGCTGCCGCTCTACATGACGATGACCGACGCCGAGCAGGACCGCGTAATCGACGCACTGCGGCGCGCACTCCAATAATCCACGAGAAGAGCACTGGTATGGCCGTCAGCCCGCGCAAACTTGCCTCCTCAATCCTGAACCCCATCGGCAACGCCGTGCTGATGTCGCGCGCGGGCGATCTCGGCCTGTCACATCGTCATGGCGCGCGAACCGAACGGCGTGTCGCGCTTACCTTCGACGATGGCCCCGTCGCGGACGGGACGGGGGAGGCGCTCGACGCGCTGGCGGAGTTTCAGGCGCCTGCCACATTCTTTTGCGTTGGCGTCAATGTCCGCCAGCATCCTGAGATCGTGCGGCGGGCGGCGGCGGCTGGCCATGTCATCGGGGCGCACTCGATGAATCACTCGCGTCTGACCAGTATCATGCCCTTAGGCTCGGCGCACATC
>DATAOM010000074.1:0-5738 GCA_036265775.1 Ktedonobacterales bacterium
AGCCCCATGGAGAACCTGCTCTACTCGTCCCGCCTCTATGGCCTTTCCGGCGACGAGGCGCGGCGACAGATCGTCGAGATTTTGACGCGCCTGGGCATCAAGCCCGACCGCATCTCGCAGCCGCTGGAGAGCATGTCGCGCGGCATGCAGCAGAAGGTGGCGATTGCGCGCGCCTTCTTGACCGCGCCGATCTTGCTGCTGCTGGACGAGCCGACGACAGGATTAGACCCGCGCTCGAAGCAGGATGTGCAGGCGTTCGTGCGCGAGCTGCGCGACACCCACGACGCGACGATCCTGCTGACCACGCACGACATGGACGAGGCCGACGCGCTATGCGACCGCGTCGCCATCATCGATGGCGGGCGCATTGTCGCGCTCGACACCGCCGCCGGACTGAAGGCGAGCGTCCAGCAGCGTCTCGGACTCGACCATCCCGCGACACTGACCGAGGCCTTCATGGCGCACACGGGACGCGATTGGGAGAACGACGAGCCAGAGGACGAGGAGGACGACGATGAATAGCCGCGCGTCTTCCTCGCAGCGGAGATTACGTCAAGGTATACACCATCGCCGGGCGTGGAGTCTCCGCGTCCGGCGTATAGAGAAGAGATTGGAGGCGGCGCGTGATCGAAACGAAACGCCTGCGTGACACACGTCTTTTCGGCGACCGGCTGCGTGCGCTAGGGCAGGAAGCGAATAAGAGCTATGCCTTCATCGAGCGTGGCTGGTATTTCACCAAGCGCTACTGGGCGTGGGAGGCCGTCTGGGTCGTCTATAACATCGTCAACGCCCTCGCCGTCACCTTCATCGCCGCCACCGCGTCGCTGATTCCCGGCGTGACGATTCCTCCGGCTGTACTGAACCAGTTCATCCTCTACCTGGCCATCGGCACGGCGATCTGGACGTACATCTCGGTCGTCTTCGACAGCGTCACCGAGACCGTGACCATCGAGCGCTGGGAAGGCACCATCGAGTACACCTTCATGGCGCCGGTCTCGCGGCTGACGCACATGCTCGGCATCTGCATCTACGCGATCGTTCATGGCATTATCATGACCATCGTGCAGTTGCTGGTGATGGGGCTGTTCTTCCACCTTGACCTCTCGCACGCGAACTGGCCCACTGCGCTGTTCCTGCTTCTGGTGGGCAGCGTCTCGCTGATCGGGCTGGGGATCATCTCGGCGATCCTGCCGCTGCTCTTCACCGAGCGTGGCGCGCAGATGGCGTACATCATCCGCGCCATCCTGCTGTTGGTCTCGGGTGTCTACTATCCGATCTCGGTCCTGCCACCCTGGCTGCGCTGGATGTCGGTGATCTCGCCGGTCACCTACCTGCTGGAAGGGCTGCGCAAGAGCATCCAGACGGGCGCAGGGCTGATCGAATTGTGGCCGGATGTCTGGCCGCTGGTCGTCTCCGGCATCGTGCTGGTGCCGCTGGGGCTGTGGATCTTCGCGCAGGCCGAGCGCTACGCCAAGCGCACAGGCAAGCTCAAGCGCAACGGGTAGTGCGAAGTCGGTAACCCGCGATGCTTTGCGTGTTCGGCGTGGAGATAGTGCGCTGGCTGAGCCACATGCGCCGTCGTGGAAGCCCCTGCTTTTTGGCAGGGGCTTTCTAATTTCTGTCTTTGTAAAACAAATGTTCTCTTCACGTCATATACACAGGCGTTGGCGTCCTGGGATTACGTGCTACAAGGCTGCTGGAGCATAGGAGACACGCTCACTAACAGCGGTGCGCGCAAACCGCTCCCCGCCCAGTGAAAGCGAAAGGGATCATCGCGATGGAAGGCATCCTCAACAATAAGACTGCGGTGGTGTACGGAGCGGGTTCTATAGGCAGCGCTGTCGCCACGGCGTTTGCTCAGGCTGGCGCTACGGTATTTGTCGCCGATCATCGTGAGGACACGCTCAAGAAACTAGCTGAGAAAGATATTCGGACACAACAACTGGATGTGCTCGACAAGGACGCCGTTGCGGCTTTTGTCAAGTCAGTCGTCGAGAAGACCGGCCATGTTGACATCTCATTTTGCGCCACCTCGACGCACAAACCGGGCGGCGAGCAGGGGGCGGCGTTGAACGAATTACGCTATGAAGACTTTTCGATGCCAATCATCGACTACACTAAAGCGACATTTAATACAGCGACTGCGGTTTATCCATACATGGTCAAGCAACATTCGGGCGTCATTATGGGCATGACGGCGGTTGTTTCTCGCATGCCTCTTCCCTACACGGCGGGCTTTGGTCCAGCTTGGGCAGCGGTTGAAGCGATGCTGCGCTTGCTGGCGGCGGAATTGGGGCCACATGGCGTGCGTACCGTCTGCCTGCGCTCGGCTGGTTCAGAGGGCGCAGCCGACAAGACGCTCGCCCCTGCCAGCCCTGAGCTTGATAAGCGCATGGAGGGATGGGGCCAGCGCTGGATGAGTCGCAATCTCTTGGGTAGAGGCCCGACGTTGGACGAGGTCGGGAATATGGCGGCCTTTATGGCGTCCGATCTCGCGGGCGCCACGACTGGAACAACCGTCAGCCTGGACGCTGGCATGGTCAATCAGTAGGGGTGTCTGATCTCGTCCTGGCGAGGAGCATCCATGAGCGGTCCGAACGAATACAACCAGCGCATCATCGAGCAGTTCCGCGCCATGGGCGGCGAAACCGACTTCCCCGGCCCAGTGATCTTGCTCACCACCACTGGGGCCAAGAGCGGCCAGCCACGCACAACGCCGCTGGGCTATTCGACAGATGGCGACCGCCTCGTCGTCATCGCCTCCGCAGGCGGGACGCCCACCCATCCTGCGTGGTATTTCAATCTCGTGGCGCACCCCGTTGTGACGGTGGAACGAGGCCCCGAAACCTTCCAGGCCCGCGCCACGGTGGCCGAGAGCGTGGAATACGACCGACTCTATGCCCAGCACGCGCAGATACCTGGCTTCGTGGACTATCGGCAGAAAGTCACCCGGCGCATTCCGATCATCATCCTCACACGCATCGACTAGGCAGGCCCCCGCCGAAAAGCATGTGATGAGCTACCCGCGTTTTGGTCCCATGCGAAACGCAGGTAAAGACCAAGGATGTCTTCACCCGCCACAAGCAGGAGTACAAGGGCGATCCCGCCCTTGTACGTCAATCGGTTGCTGACCGCGCACAGCGGAGATGCTACAATCTAACCTGAGCGCATCATGCGCACACAGGAAAAATTGAGCGGCCAGAGAAGATCGAACGCAGATATGGACGAATCCCCTGTCAGCGATGCCTCCGAGCGCGACGATGGCGCCGGCGAGTATGCCGAGGAAGAGCAGCCGCTTGCGCGCGTGCGCTACGGGATCGCCAAAGAATTGCGCCTCTATGCCGATATCTTTGTGGCCGAGAGTCTGGAAGAGCACGAAGAGACGCGCATTAGCCTCGACAACATCAAGCGCGTGGTCCTGACACCGGGCGAGCATGTCCCCAGCAAACTCGTGCTGATGTTCGATCTTGACGACGACAACACCGTGATCGTCGCTGAGGGCATGACCAACGTGCGCGACTTCCGCACGCTGCTGGCCAAGCTGCATGAGTTGCGTCCCGAGATCGAACTTGACCCTCCCGACATGGATGAGCAACTGCGCCAGGCGCTCGAGATTCGCCGGCGCACGCAATTCGGCTGCTATGGCGCGCTGGCGATTCTGCTCGTGTTCTGGCTCATCTTCCTCGGCATCGCCTACCTCGGCGCCCACGCTGGCCGATAAGCGAGCGGCGCATCTCACGATTCGCAGTGGTCTCTACACGCTGCTGGTGGGATCGATATCCACCGACCACCCTGGCGGCAAGTCCTCGCCTGTTAGCTCATGCAGGATGGGCAGCGGATCGGGCGCGCGCAGAATGACGTGCCAGCGGTAGTGGCCGCGCAGGCGTTCCAGCAGCGCCGGAGCTGGACCCACGATGTCCGCCTGGTCGAGCGTGAGGTCCGCGATCAGCCGCTCCAGTCGCCCGGCGAGCGCGGTCGCCTCGATCTGCGCCGTGTAACGGTCGCCATGCTCGAAGGTGAACTTGACGAAGCGGCGGAAGGGCGGATAGTCGTAGCGCTCGCGCGCCGACAACTCGGCCTCGATGAAGACACCGTAATCGTGGCGCGCGGCGGCCTGAATGCAGAAATGCTCTGGGTTGAAAGTCTGCACCAGTACACGTCCCGGACGTTCGCCCCGCCCCGCGCGCCCCGCCACCTGCGTGAGTAACTGGAATGCGCGCTCGGAGGCGCGGAAGTCGGGCAGAAAGAGCGCGATGTCGGCGGAGATCACCCCGACGAGCGTCACCGCTGGCAGATCCAGCCCCTTGGCGATCATCTGCGTGCCAACCAACACGTCCGCGCGCCGCTCGGCGAAGGCCTGCGAGAGCTGTTCGTGCGCCAGGCGCGTCTTCGCCGTGTCACGGTCCCAGCGCAGCACGCGCGCCGATGGAAACTGGCGTTTGACGGCGGACTCGACGCGCTCAGAGCCAACGCCGAAGTAGCGGATGCTCGCGCTGCCGCAGACCGGGCAGAAGCGCGGCGGCGCCTCGCGCCTACCACAGTAGTGGCAGAGCAGCGTCGCCTCGGTCGCGTGATAGGTCATCGCCACGTCGCAGCGGATGCAGCGCGCCATGAAGCCGCACTCGCGGCAGACCACACTCGTCGCCGTGCCGCGCCGGTTCAGAAACAGGATCGCCTGCTCTTTGCGCGCCAGCGTCTCCGCCAGCGCCTCCTGCAACGCCTCGCTGAGAATGCTGGTGTGGCCGGAGCGCAATTCCGCGCGCAGATCGATAAGAGTTACTTCTGGCAACTGCGCGATACTCGCCTCTGGACTGGCGGATGGAATGGGGACGCGCTCGCGTAGCTCGATGAGCTTGTATATCCCCTGACGTGCGCGCCAGTACGATTCCGCTGAGGGTGTCGCGCTGCCGAGAACCACGGTCGCGCCGGTGAGCGCGCCGAGTTGCGCCGCGACATCGCGCGCGTGATACGTTGGCGTCCGCTCCTCTTTGTACGCGCCCTCATGTTCCTCGTCCACGATGATCAGCCCCAGCCGCTTGACCGGCGCGAAGAGCGCCGAGCGCGAGCCGACCACCACGTCCACCTCGCCCGCTCGTATGCGCCGCCACTCATCCAGCCGCTCACCATCGCTCAGCCCGCTGTGCAGCAGCGCAATCCGACCCGGAAAGCGCCCGGCGTAACGCGCCACCGCCTGGGGCGTCAGCGCGATCTCCGGCACAAGCGCGATGCCCTGCTTGCCGCGTGCGATCACCGCCGCGAGCGCCTGCAGGTAAACCTCGGTCTTGCCGCTGCCGGTGACACCGTGCAGCAGGAACGTCCCGCCGCCGGTCTCCGCGCTCACCAGGATTTCCTTGAGCGCCGCGGATTGCTCGGCGGTCAGGGAGAGCGGCTGTGTACGCGGGTATCTGCGCCCGGCGAGCGGATCGCGCCGCGCTGCAACTTCTTCGATGGCGATCAGTCCGGCGTCCGCAAGCTCGGCCAGTCCGGAGGTGGTCACGCGAGTGAAGCGCTGCAACTCCTCGATCTTCCACGTCGGACGCGACGGTGCGTTCTGCTCTAGCGCATCCAGCGTGGCGAGTTGGCTCAAGATGCGCTCAGATGTCTGCTCGGGACCTTTTCGCCGCTGTCCCTGTGTGGCAGTATGAACACTCGACGATACAGGGCCGCCCAGTCGTGAGCGCGCTTCCTCGCGCCAGCGCGTGAGCATATCCTCCGTAGCGACGAGACGAACGAGCCGC
>DATAOM010000075.1:0-16055 GCA_036265775.1 Ktedonobacterales bacterium
CTTTCGTCCCCATCTCCGCGAATGGCTATCCGCAGAGGCGCCTTTCTCCCGATTCTACGGGTGGCGTCAAGGAGCCCACCTGCATAGTAGCCCATCTCTCCCGCTGGTAAAGAGCGGTATGAGACGCCGAAGTTCTGCGCAAGACACCTGGCCACTGCGGATGTCAGAGTCTCTGCGGCAAGACAGTGTATACTCATGCGCAGCATAGTTGAGAAGGCTGAGAACATTACATGTACGCGAGAAGGGAAACGCCTGGTGCAGCGCATCGAGATCAAAGGTGAGCAACAGACAATTAGTGAGGTACTCAGCGAGCGCTATGCCTTCGAGGTCCCGCCCTATCAGCGTCCCTACGCCTGGACAACCGAACACGCTGGTGAACTGCTGGAGGATCTGCTCGGCTTTGTTGGGGACGATGAACCGGTCGAGGAGATGAGCCCCTACTTCCTCGGCAGCGTTGTGCTTGTCAAACGCGAACGGCCCGAGGCGCAGATCGTGGACGGCCAGCAGCGGCTGGTGACGTTGACCATCCTTCTGGCGGTCCTCCGCGCGCTCGTTCCTGAACAGTATCGTGAAAGCATCACGCATCGCCTCTACGAAGAGGCGGACCCGCTCAACAATATCCCCGCACGCTATCGCCTGCGTCTGAAAGAGCGCGACAATGGCCTGTTCCAGCACTTCATCCAGAGCGATGGCGGTATTCAGCGACTACGCAGCCAGGCGCATCCATCGTTAAGCGAGAGCCAGCGGAATATCTGCCAGAATGCGTTGTTCTATGTACGCGAGGTCGAGCAGATGCCTGCCACGCGGCGCGTTCGTCTCGCGCAATTCATCATCCAGCGCTGCATGCTTATCATCGTCACGACGCCTGATCTGGGCGCTGCGTATCGCATTTTCTCGGTCCTCAACAATCGCGGACTTGACCTGACAGTAGCTGACCTGTTGAAAGCGGAGATCATTGGAGCGATTGCGGCGAATCTCCAGAACGAGTACACCGAGCGTTGGGAGGCGCTGGAGGAACGCCTGGGCAGTAGCGATTTCAGCGCCTTCTTTGGACATGTCACAGCGGTCTACCATAAGGCGCCACAGCGCGCCACCACGCTTGAAGAATTTCGTCAGTACGTGTCGCCCGCCGCTACCGACGCCGAGCGTCTGATTGACGACATCATCCTACCGATGGGCGCAGCGTATTACCTCGTCCAGAATTGCGCGTATGAGCCGGAGCAGTCTGAAAGTGCCCAGCGCATCAACACAATGCTGAGATGGCTTATCAAGATTGACAATACCGATTGGGCTCCAGTCGCGATCAGCTACTTCGCCAAATATCATGACCAGCCAGAGCGGTTATCGCCGTTTCTCGTCAAATTGGAGCGCCTGGCCGCGTCGCTCATGATTCGGCGGCAATATCGTCACCGTCGTATTCCCCGCTACGCCGCTGTGTTGCGCGCCATCGAGCTGGGAGAAGATCTTTCAAGGCCAGACTCGCCTATACAATTGACGCAACATGAGCGCGAAGACACAGTGAATACGCTCAATAGCGACTTCTATCTGATGCCCGCCACGCCTCGCAATTACGTGCTGCGCCGGCTCGATAGCAGCCTGGCGGGAACGAGCGCCATCTACGACCGCAAAACGCTGACCGTTGAGCACGTGCTGCCACGTAATCCCGCCGAGGGCAGCGAATGGTCGCGCTGGTATCCGACCGCCGAGATCCATACGAAATGGATTCACCGGCTCGGCAATCTGGTTCTGCTGGCGCGTACGAAGAATGTCGCTGCCTCAAACTATGATTTCGCGAAGAAGAAAGCCACCTACTTCGCCGGACGTGGCGGCGTCTCGCCGTTCGCTCTGACCACACAGGTCTTGCATGAGCGCGAATGGACACCAGAGGTGGTTGAGCGCCGCCAGACTGAGTTGATTGCTCATCTGCGGGCGCTCTGGCAGTTATAACCATCTAGCGAACGGACCGACCATTGCGCTCAATCTATTGCGAAAGCCGATAGCGCGCATTTCGCCATCGGATGAGCGGGCGGCTATAATAGGGATACCAATTGCGGTTGTGTACCATTTTCTCGCGCACGGACCCCCTCCAGCCTCCCGCTCGCGCGCTCATGACGATCCCGCCTCTCCACGCGCGACGATCCCAGGCATGTGCGGTTCGCCGCCTCCGCTCAAAGGAGAGCATTTTCCATGTCCAGCATGCGCAATGCGTTCGGCGCGCGCGACGCCCTCAGCGCCGCATCCACCTCCTACGCCTTCTACCGGCTTGACGCCCTCACCGGCCAGACCAACCTCCCGCTCGACCACCTGCCCTTCACCGTGCGCATCCTGCTCGAAAACGCCCTGCGCATGACCGACCTGGAGCCGACTCTCGTGAGTGAGGCCGAGGTCGCGGCGCTCGCCCGCTGGAAGCCTGGCGCAAAACCCGCCCCCGGCGAGCCTGAAGAGTTTCCCTTCCTCCCCGCCCGCGTGATCCTGCAGGACTTCACTGGCGTCCCAGCCGTCGTGGATCTCGCGGCGATGCGCGACGCGGTGCAGACGCTCGGCGGCGATCCAGCGGGCATCAACCCACTCGTTCCCGCCGACCTCGTGATTGACCACTCGGTGCAGGTGGATGTCTTTGGCAACACGCGCGCCTTCGCCCTCAACGTCGAGCGTGAGTACGAGCGCAACGGCGAGCGCTACGCCTTGCTCCGCTGGGCGCAGCAGGCCTTCGAGAACTTCAGCGTCGTCCCACCCGGCACCGGCATCGTCCACCAGGTCAACCTCGAGTACCTTGGCAAGGTGGTGCAGGCGCGACCCGGACCAGACGGCCAGATCGTCGCCTTCCCCGATACGCTTGTCGGCACCGACTCGCACACGACGATGATCAACGGCCTGGGCGTTCTCGGCTGGGGTGTCGGCGGCATCGAGGCGGAGGCCGTGCTGCTTGGCCAGCCGCTCTACCTGCTCACCCCAGAAGTCGTCGGCATGCGGCTGCACGGCGCGCTGCCGGAGGGCGCGACCGCGACGGACCTCGTCCTCGCAGTAACCCAGGCGCTGCGCAAGTTCGGCGTCGTCGGGCGCTATGTCGAGTTCTGCGGCGCGGGCCTCAGCTCGCTCAGCCTCGCCGACCGCGCCACGATCTCCAACATGTCGCCAGAGTACGGCGCGACCTCGGCGCTCTTCCCGGTGGACGACGAGACCCTACGCTATTTGCGGCTGACCGGACGCCCAGCGGAACTGGTGGATCTGGTCGAGCGCTACACCAAGGAGCAGGGCCTTTTCCGCACTGACGACTCGCCAACTCCAGAGTTCGACAATCTGCTGGAGCTTGACCTGGCGACGATCCAGCCGAGCCTCGCCGGCCCCCGCCGCCCGCAGGATCGTGTCGCGCTGCCCGCTGTCAGAGACAACTTCTTCGCCTCGTTCCAGGATCGCATCAAGCCAGCGCGCAAGACAGCTGACCCGGTCGCCATCGGCGGCTTCGAGAGCGAGGGCGGCCAGGCGGGCCTCACGACCGATACGCCTTCCTCAAAGACACGTGGCGGCGCGGTGACGGTGGACGGACGCAGCGACAACGTGACCGATGGCTCGGTCGTCATCGCCGCGATCACCAGCTGCACGAACACCTCGAATCCGTCGGTGATGCTGGCGGCGGGACTGCTGGCGAAGAAGGCGGTCGAGCGTGGACTGACAACGCACCCCTACGTCAAGACGAGCCTCGCGCCTGGCTCGCGCGTCGTCACCGACTACCTGCGCGAAGCCGGTCTCACCGAGGCGCTTGATGCGCTCGGCTTCTACACCGTCGGTTTTGGTTGTACAACGTGTATCGGTAATTCAGGGCCGCTGCCGGAGCCGGTGGCCGAGGTCGTGCGTGACGAGGATCTGGTCGTGGCGGCGGTGCTGAGCGGCAACCGCAACTTCGAGGGACGCATCCATCCGCAGGTGCGCGCGTCCTACCTCGCATCACCGCCTCTGGTCGTCGCCTACGCGCTGGCCGGCAAGGTAGATATCGACCTCACCACCGAGGCGCTGGGCTTCGATGACGATGGGCGGCCGGTCTACCTGCGCGACATCTGGCCGGCGCAGGAGGAGATCAACGAGACGCTGGCGCGCGTCGTCAAGCCGGAGATCTTCGAGCGCGAGTACGCCAAGGTCTTCGACGGCGACGACCACTGGCGCGCCCTGCCTCTGCCAGAGGCGGGCAGCGGCCTCTATGCCTGGGACCTCGACTCGACCTACGTGCGCAAGCCCACCTTCTTCGACGGCATGAGCGAGACGCCAGCGCCGCTGCGCGACATCACCGGAGCGCGCGTCCTCGTCTCGGTCGGCGACTCGGTGACGACCGACCACATCTCGCCCGCCGGCTCGATTCCGACGACCAGCCCCGCCGGCCAGTACCTGATCGAGCATGGCGTCGAGGCGCGCGATTTCAACAGTTATGGCGCGCGGCGTGGCAACCACGAGGTGATGGTACGCGGCACATTCGCCAATATCCGCCTGCAGAACGCGCTCGTCCCCGGCAAGGAGGGATACTGGACCACTTACCTGCCCACCGAGGAGGAGATGACGATCTACGGCGCCTCGATGCGCTACCAGGCCGAGGGCACGCCGCTGATCGTGCTGGCGGGCAAGGAGTATGGCTCCGGCAGCTCGCGCGACTGGGCGGCGAAGGGCCCGCTGCTACTCGGCATCCGCGCCACCATCGCCGAGAGCTACGAGCGCATCCACCGCAGCAACCTCGTCGGCATGGGCATCCTGCCGCTCCAGTTCAAGCCGGGCGAGAGTCGCGAGTCGCTGGGGCTGAATGGTCGCGAGACATACGACATCCTCGGCGTCACGGGGACCTTGCAGCCACGGCAGGAGATCGCGGTGCGAGCGACACGCGAAGACGGCTCGACGCTGGAGTTCACGACCATCGCGCGGCTGGATAGCGCCATAGACATCACGTACTACCGCAACGGCGGCATCCTGCTGACGGTGCTGCGCCGTCTGTTGCGCGACCAGCGCGCCAAGCAAGGCGGTTCGCAGGCAGATACGCAGGCGTAGGAAATCGTTTTCAGGATGGTGGTCACACTTTGGCGCGCCATTCCGTCATCCTGGTAGCGGTACTTAACGCTGCAAAAGAAAGGACGACAGACATGCCTGTGCAAGTGACCGCCATCATGCTCGGCGTCGAAGACCTGGCGCGCGCGAAGAAGTTCTATGGCGAGGGCCTGGGCTGCGCCATCGAGCAGGACTATCCCAACTTCGTCAAGTTCAACCTGGGCGATGGATCATCCTCACTCGCCCTCTACCAGCGCGAGGCGGCGGCGCAGGAGGCCGGCGTCTCCTCGGAAGGGTCCGGCTTCCGTGGCGTCTCGTTTCACTACATCGTCCCGACGCGCGAGGCGGTGGATGAGACTATCCACGCCGCCGTGGCAGCGGGGGGCGCTGTTGTGAAGGAAGCGGCAGCCGCACAGTGGGGCGGGTACTTCGGCTACTTCAGCGACCCCGACGGCTACCTCTGGAAGGTCGCGTCTGGCTCGTAATCTGACGCCAGTTCGGCATAAGAGTCCAATACGCTGAATGATGAGGGTTGGCGTCTATGGCTGCCAGCCCTCACCGCTTCTTATGGCCCAGCGACACCTGACAGTCAATCGCGCGTGACCCCTCTTCCCCGATGCGATAGGCGACGATCTCCTCTACCCTGATCGTGAATTGCTCTGTCATCCGCCGGGCGTCCACGAGCGCCAGGACAAAGCGTTCGGCGGAATCGAGCCTGCCAACCGTCAGATGCGGCGTGAACGTAAACTCCGGCGCGAGATAACGAGTAAGGATGCCTGAGTATAGTTGGTCATGCAACGCAACCAGTTGGTCGGCTCCGCGCTTCACATTCAGGAAGAGATACTCTTCCATGTGTCCCGTGACCTCGCGCAGGGTGACCTCAAACGGCGCGAGATCTTTTGTGGCGCGACGCATGTGCGCGGCGAGCGCCTCGGTCGCAATGGCGCTCGTAAAGGGAAAGACGAGCGTGATATGCGGCGCGATGTAGTCTGCCAGCGGATCATACGCGCGGCGTAGTCGCTCAATCGGCGCAGCGTCGGCGAACGCTGGAAAAATCACAATTGCCCGCGTTATCTGGTCAAACGCGCGATCACTTGCGGAAGCAGAATGTTCCATCGTCTCGCTCCGACTAGACAAGAGGGGAGGCTGTACATTTGCTCCGCTATGTCGCTCTGCGCCAGACGACGCCGCGCCGCTCGTACTCCAGCCGCCGCTCGACTGCATGCGCCAGCGCCGGACCAGCAAACCTCTCGACCAGCCAGAGCGCGAGATCCAGCCCCGACGTGACGCCCGCCGAGGTGATCACGTCGCCGTCGTCCACCACGCGCGCGTCGTACACCTCGGCGCCCAAAGCGCGCAGTTCATCCCGGGCCAGGGTGTGCGTCGTCGCCGGACGCTCTTTCGTCAGCCCAGCCGCCGCCAGCAGCATCGTCCCGGTGCAGACGCCTGCGATAATTGTTCCTGCCGCATGTAGTTGCGCGATCAGTCGTGGCGCCTCGCCGCGCTCGACTTCCACGCGGACACCATGCTCCCCACGATGGTTCCAGCCACCGCCCGGCACAATTAGGATATCGGGTCGCGCCGCCAGCGTCAGCGCCGCCTCGGCCTGGATACGCGCGCCATAGAACGCCGTGACCTCACGCGCGCCCTCGCGGCTGACAAGGCTCACCGAGAACGGCGCGCCCGCCTCCTCCGTCCGGCGCAAGACCTCATACGGCGCCAGAGCGTCCAACTCATCGAACCCGTCAAACAGCAGTATCGCGCACTGCGGCATCGTGACCGTCTCCTATCCTGTCACTCACTCTCGCGAAACGTCCGCCACTGCGCGCGGACCATGCGCTCCAACGCTAATGGATACTCAAACCCATAGCGCTCCGCCAATAGAGGCCCAACGCGCGCCGCAGCCTCCTGATGAATCTCGATCGCGGCGTAGATCTCCTCGCGTGTGCGCCCTGGGACGCCAGCCACCGCCTGCGCGTCCACGCCCTCCAGCCCCTCGACGCTGTGCACAAGCTTCGTCAGGCCGTGGATGCCGGAGAAGTGATAGGCGCTGGTATCCTCGCCCGTCGCCTGGATATACCACAGCCGCATCAGCATCAGCCACGAATGATACAGCCCCGACGGGATCATCAGGTCGAGGCGGCGATGCAGCACCTTACGATGTTTGTGGCTGTTGACCCAGAACGCGACGATCAGTTCCCGCACGCCCTCTGCGGTCGCCGGATTGCGCGGCTCCGGCTCCGGGCGATTATGCTCCTGAAGCGCCCCGGCGAACGCGTCGTCCCGGCAGCCGAGCACGACTAACGGCTCGACATTTGGTGTTCGCGCCGTCGTCTGGACCAACAGATCGGCGATATCGCCGTTGAGCAGGAGCAGATGATGAATCAGCGCGTCCTCGCCGAGCGCAAAGGTGTGTCCGCCAACCACCTGCCCACCGGTCAGCGCCTGAACGTCCAATGCGCGCCATACCTCCAGGTCGGCGGCATCAACCGCGACGCGCAGGTCAATATCGCTGTACTCGTCGCCATCGCCACGCGCCAGGCTTCCACCCAGCCAGAGCGCCACGACGCGCTCATCCACCCAGAGCGTGGGAGCCAGCCACGAGATCGTGCGCTCCTGCGCCATCGCGGGAAGAACGCCCAGGTCGAGCGACGTCATGCGCAGCCTCCACCCTTTTCTGTACTGGCTTGCGGGCGATCTGGAGTCCACCACCGGGCGCCGTCAGCAGCCGCACGCCTCTGCGGGGAACCAGTCCAGCGCCACGCTGCCAGGCCGACATCTCGGCGAAGGACCACGTGCCCGCTTTGCTCGTCAGCGCGAAGTAGAGATCAGTCAGCGCGCCGACCTGGCTTGGCTTGCGCGCCGAAGAGGAGCGTATCACCTCGCCTATCGCCATCACGCCGCCCGGACGTAGCGCCCGCGCCACCCGGCGCGTCAGCGCGCGATTCGCCTCCTCGTCGAAGTGGTGAACCAGGTTGTTGATGATGACGATATCATACACGTCTTCGCCCAGGTCATAGGCCAGCGCGTCGCCAACACGATAGGTTATGCGGTCGCTCAGACCAGAGCGCGCCACCAGCGGCGCGGCATGACGCACGGCGTCGGGCAGATCGAGAATGGTGGCGCGCACCTGTGGATGGCGTTCACAGAGCGCGACGGTATAGCGACCATGACCGCCCCCAATATCGAGCAGGGTACGCGCATTGCGCGGAACGGGTATACGCCGCGCCACCTCGGACACCGAGAAGCCCGCCCCCGCATACATTGCGCGCTGATAGTGGTCCCACTCGCTCTCGCTCATGTCCTCGTGGATACGCAGCGGCGCGCCCGTGCGCACATACTGCTCCATCTGCGCGATGTACCCTCCATCAATGGCCTGATACAGAATGGCGTCGTGGAGCGAGCGCGGACTGTCCTCGAGCAGCCACTTGCGCGCCAGCGGCGCGAGCGCATAACACCGCCGCTCCCGGCGCACATACCCCATCCCAGCCAGCGCGCCAAGCAACTTCTCCATCGCCTGCGGATCGGCGTCGCAGCGTGTGGCCACCTCCCGCGCGTCAAGCGGGCCAGCTTCCAAAGCCTCAAAGACGCCTAGCCGCGTCGCCGTGATAACGCTCTGCGCCAGCAGCAGCGCGATCAGCGTATCCAGCACCGGCGTGGGAACCAGCCCAATCGCCAGCGCCGCTGCCTCCAATGGCGTTTCAGGAAGATGGCCAAGTTTCATGTTCGTCTGTCGCTTCCTTGTCGTTCCAGGCGTAAGGCTCCGTTGACCCAGAGCCATCGATCATCTTGCAGGAATGCGCCAGCGTTCCTTCGCTGGTTCCACTCCCGCCAGCAGAGTATACAGCGTGGACATTCTTCGCGGACATCCTCAGAGCCACGCCAGCATGCTAGACGCCTGAAAACCAATAGCAGACGTATCGCCATCAAAATAGATAAGCTCCACTAAATGATAAATGGAACAAACATTTATTGGACTTTTGCTTTCTCGTCAGGTATACTGCCCTCGTTGAAGGATGAAGTGGGTGGTTTCCACTTCGCACCCCTTCATCTGGGGAGACGGGCTGATTCTCCGTCGTTCCCTTACCGGCGTCGGTAGGCTGATTTCTACCAGGGTCGGACGTTCGCGAGGCGGCTGATTTCGCCATCGCTGGACACATGCGGCAGGCTGATTTCTGCCGATCAGACGCGGGCTGATTTTCCGCGTTGCATATACAGGCGTCGGGGCAGGTGAGTACCTGCCCCTCCCTGTTTTTTGGACCTATTTCGATTTCTCATCACTTTTGCGCATCATTCAAATGACCTCTCATTCGACATGTTCGTGCGATGCGTTCTCGCCAATGACATGACCGCGACCGACAGTTGGAGCCGTCAATCGCGGTCATGTACGCTCAACGCTATTTTGCCGCCATCGCGCGCCGCGAGAAGTACAGCGCGATTACCGAGAATAGCGCCGCCCAGGCAAGCAAATACAGGACGCTGGAATAGTCCATCGCATTGCCGAAGGCGATGTGCCAGCCCAAATCAGCCGCGCGATAGGATGGCAGCAGCTTGCCAAACGCCTGCATCCCCGCCGGCATGATCGAGATTGGCATCCACAGCCCGCCGAGCGCCGCCAACACCATATACAGCCCGTAGACAATGCCAAACGCAACCTCAGCTCCGGTCGCGTAGCCAATGGCGACGCCCATGATGGCGATGGGAATGATCGCCACCCACAGGACCGCGATCAGCGCGATCCACTGCCCGGCGTCCAGGCTCACACCGTGCGAGATACGCGCCGTCAGCATCACCAGCCCAAGCGTTGGCCCGACGAGGACGAGCGCTGCGAGCAGCCGCGCGATTAGCAGTGACGACTGCTCGACCGGCAAGAGCCGTGTCTGCCGTAGCCAGCCGACGCTGCGATCCTGGGCGATGCGTGGACCGGTCGCTGAAAGAACCGCCCACATCGCGCCGAAGACCGACATCGAGACCATCAGCCCGACCTGCACATAGACCGCGCTTGGGCCAGCGCTCGGCCCGCCAAACAGCGTCGAGAACAGCAGATAGAACCCCACCGGCGCGACCAGCGCCAGCACGACGTAGCGTGGATCGCGCAGCGAGCGCGCGACCTCAAGACGGAGATACCCGAACATCACTTTCCTCCCTCGGCCTGCTGGTCAACCAGCGTCACAAAGATGTCGTCCAGATTCGCGCTCTGTACCTCCAAATCGCGCCAGGCCACACCACTGGCAAGCAGCGCCCGCGTCGTCGCGTCGGCGTCCGACGTGTTCAGTGTCACCGTGGCGCCGCGCTGTTCCACCTCGCGCACGCCGGGCAGGCGCTCCAGCGCTGAGGCATCCTCGACTGCGCAGGTGAAGCGCACAGTATGGACGCCGAAGTTGCGCTTCAGTTCGGCGACCGAGCCATCCGCGACGATGCGCCCACGCGCGATGATGACGACGCGCGAGGCGAACGCTTCCGCCTCCTCCAGGTAGTGCGTGGCAAACAGCACGGTGCGTCCGGCGGCGGTGTACTCGCGCATGTTGGCCCAGAAGTCGCGCCGCCCCTCGACATCTAACGCCGCCGTCGGCTCGTCGAGCGCCAGCACATCTGGCTCGCTGGCGATGGCCAGGGCAAAGCGCGCGCGTTGCGTCTGCCCACCAGAGAGCCGGTCGAGTCGTCGCCGCTCCAGCCCGTCCAGTCCCGCCATGGCGACGAGTTGTTTGCGTGTCAGCGGCGCGGCGCTCAGGCTCAGCGCGTAGTCCAGCAGTTCGCCCACGCGCACGCCGGGCATCAGGCTGCCCTCCTGCAGCATCGCGCCGACTCGCCCGCGCTGGATCGCCTCCGTCGGCGTCATGCCCAGCACGCCGACCGACCCACTATCCGGCGCCAGCAGCCCCAACAGCATAGAGACAGTCGTGGACTTGCCCGCGCCATTCGGTCCAAGCAGAGCCACCGTCTCGCCGCGCTGGATCTCCAGGCTCAGGTCGTCCACCGCCCGCAACGCGCCGAAGCGCTTCGTGAGGCCGCGCAGGCTCACCGCCGCATCCTCATTCACCAATGCCACTTCTCCTCGTTCCGCTTGGACTGTCCATTTCGTCTCCGCCGAAGCTGCGCTGCCGGAGCGCTGTCGCGTGTCGATCATTGCCGTCTCATCCTCTCCACTGCTCGGTCACGTCGCCGATGTATCGAGTCTAAGCCGAGGCTGGCGCGCCCGGTAGTGAGGCCTATCAGGTGTTCCCAATGACATTTGTCAGATGACAATTGTCACTGGCCTGCGCGCGGCGCATATGGCTAACTAGAGAGAGACGTCGATGGGCCATGATCGCGCGAGGCAGGGTGAGGCGGGATATGCGAGAATTGCAGAACAATCGGATGGCGTCTCCTGACGCCGCGTCACGCCACAAAGCGCTCGCCAGTGGCGCGGCGGCGCGCCTCCGTGATATGCGGATCGAGCGGGTCTACGGTTCGACGCTGGCGTGGTGGCTGGTCTGGATCATCTGGATTCCGGTCTTCACCCCTGCCATCACTGGCCTCATCGAGACGCATCCATCGTTGCCGCGCCTCATCCTGAGCCTGGCCGGGGCGCTGCTTTTCTTCACGCTCTACCTGCGCCTCACCTGGATCTGCGCGCATGACCTCGCGAGCGGCTCAGGCCCGACGCGGCCCAGCGGCGCGGCGCTCTGGACGCCCATCGTCATCATGGTGGCGCTGAGCCTGGCGCTCACACTCTGGAATGGACAGGATTGGGGCGGCCTGTTCATCTATACCGCCACCTGTTCCGCGGGCTGGCTGCCCATTCGCGAAGCGGCCATCACGGTCGCCGCGCTCGTCGCGCTTGTCATATTCGGTGTCAGCGTACACAGCGGCTTCGCCGCCGCCGTCTCCCCCGCGACATTCGTGGCGATTCCCGGCTTCGTCGTGATCGCGTTCGTGCGCTCGATGACGATGAGCCAGGAGTTGCGCGCCGCCCGCGAGCAGATGGCCGCCGCCGCCGCGGTGGCGGAGGAGCGCCTGCGCATCGCGCGCGACCTGCACGACCTGCTCGGTCACAGCCTCTCGCTCATCGCGCTGAAAAGCGAGCTTGCCGGGCGGCTGGCGTTACAGTCTCCAGAGCGCGCGGCGAGCGAGATCCGCGACATCGAGAACGCGGCGCGCACGGCGCTCGCCGAGGTGCGCGAGGCCATCGCCGATTACCGCCAATCCACCCTGGCGTCCGAGTTGGCTGGCGCGCGAGAGATGCTAGCGGCGGCGGGGATCACCTATCGTTATGAGGGCGCGGATGATACGCGCCTCGATCTCCCGGCGCCAGTTGAGGCCGCGCTCGCCTGGACGGTCCGCGAGGGCGTGACGAATGTCATCCGGCACAGCCACGCTCGCCACTGCGTCATCCGTCTAACGCGCTCTCCCACTGAAATTGCCGTCGAGATCGAGGACGATGGTATAGGCGCTGACGCCAAGCATGCTATAGGCGCGACGGGCAGCGGTCTGCGTGGCCTGGCGCAGCGCGTCGCCGCAATCGGCGGGCGCTATGAAGCCGGTCCGCGCGCGGGCGGCGGGTTCCATCTGGCCGTGTACGCGCCGGTCTCCTCCGTCGTCACTGCACCCCCTGCATTGCCCACCACGTCGGGTTCCTTAGAGGAGACGCCGTCATGATTCGTGTGCTGCTTGCCGAGGACCAGGCGATGGTGCGCGGCGCGCTGGCAGCCCTGCTGGAGTTGGAGGGCGACATCCAGATCGTCGCGCAGGTCGGACGCGCGGATGAGGTCGTCGCGCAGGCGCTCGCCACCCAGCCGGATGTGGCGCTGCTCGATATCGAGATGCCCGGCGGCGATGGCCTGGAGGCGGCGGCGAGTCTACGCCAGGCCTTGCCCACGTGCCGCACGCTGATCCTGACGACGTTTGGCCGCCCTGGCTACCTGCGCCGGGCGATGGAGAGTGGCGCGGTTGGCTTCCTCCTCAAGGACGCGCCGGCAGCGCAGCTCGCCACCGCCATTCGCCGCGCTGTCGCCGGCGAGCGCATCGTCGATCCTGCTTTGGCCTCGGCAGCGCTGAGCGAGGGGAACAATCCGCTGACCGAGCGCGAACGCGAGACGCTGGCCGCCGCCTCCCATGGCGCGAGCATCGCCGAGATCGCCGCCGCGCTCTTTCTCTCCGAGGGCACGGTGCGCAACTACCTCTCGACGGCGATCCAGAAGCTCGGCGCGCAGAACCGTGTCGAGGCGGCGCACATCGCCGAGCAAAAGGGCTGGCTATAGCGTAACCACATGGGTAGACAATGAGAATTTGAGCGTTTCTCTAGACTGTCGAGATTGACGTTCACCACAATATGCTCATCCACAGGCCGCACCAGGACACCCCGGCGCCAGACTGCAAGGAAGCAGGGAAGCCTTTCTATGAGCCTCATTCACGCCGAGTACGAGCGCGTGATTGGCGCGCCCGCCGGGACCGTCTACGCCTTTCTCGCCGATTATCGCGACCACCATCCGCACATCCTGCCAACCGATACCTTCTTTGACGTGACCGTGCTGGAAGGCGATGTCGGCGCGGGCGTCCTGGTCGCCTATCGCTTCCTCGCTGGTGGACGCGAGCGCTCCTACCGGCTGCGCGTGAGCGAGCCACGGCCAGGGATGACGCTGGTCGAGCGCGACGAGCTCTCGACGATGGTTATGACCTACGCGGTGACGCCAGAAGGCGACGGCGCGACCTGCCGCGTCAAGATCACCGGCGAGTGGCAGAGCGCGGGCGGCGTCGAAGGCATTATGGAGCGCGTATTCGCCCCCACTGCGCTACGGGCGATCTTCGAGCGGGAGCTGGCCCTCCTCGACGAGGCGGTGAAAAGCGCCTGATCTCCATCAACCAAGGTTCTTGCGCGCCTCGCCGAGCGCGCGGATGTAGCCCTTGTTGCGCTCGACCTCTTCTTTGGTCAGTTCATTCCCCTTCGTCGGGATGAGTTGCTCGTACTCGCGCAGCCGCTGGCCTGCCGCCGCACGTCCTGTCTTGCCCGCGCGTCCCGCGTACCCGCGCGCCACCTCTACGGCGCGCGCGTTATCTTCCTGCCGAACGGCGGCGTAGATCGCCTCACTGTAGAGCGAGGCGGCGCGGTCGAAGAGGCTCACGCGCTGCGCGGCATCCTTCAACCCTGTTCCGACGCGTTCGACCAGTTCCAGCGCGCGGGCGTAGCGCTTGTTCGCCACCTCGAACTTCGGCGGCTCGGCGGTCATCGCCGTCTGCGCCTCACCCTGATACGCCTCCGCCTGACCCAAGGGACTCTCGACCTCGGCGTAGAGCCGCTGCGCCTCGACGAACGCACGGCGCGCCTCGTCGGTGGCCCCAAGATTGCGCTGCGCCTCGCCCACGCCCAACTGCGCCAGCGCCTGCGCGGCGGGATCGTCCGCCGTCTTGAAGCGCGCGACCTGCTCCAGATGCGCCGCGCTCGCCTCTTCCCACAGCCCGCGTCGCAGTAGGACACGTCCCAGTCCCACACGCGCGAGACCTTCGGCGAGCGGCGACTCGCTCTCGGCGGCGCGACTGGCGACGCGGTTGAAGTCGTTGACGGCGGCATTGAGGTCCTCCGCTGCCAGATCGACCTCGGCGACCTCCAGTTGCGCCTCGATCTGCGCCTGCGCGTCGCCCTCGCGCTCGGCGCGACTCAGCGCCTGCGCCGCCTGTTCGCGCGCACGGTCCACCTGTCCAAGCGTCAGGCTCAGCGCCGATTGCACCGTCGCGGCGAGCGATTCAGGTCCGGTCTCGCCTGCGCGCGTATTCGCCTCACGCGCCAGCGTCGCCCCACGGCTCGCCAGACGCCCGGCTTCATCCAGCTCGCCACGGGTCAGCGCCAGGCGCGCGCGTTCCAGAATGGCCACGGCGGCCTGCGCGAGCCGCCCCTGCCGCTCGAAGCGTTTCGCCGCCTCATCCAGCAGCGGCGCGGCGACCTGCGATTGTCCTCGGACGCGCGCGATCTGCCCCAGGCCGAGCATCGCGGCGGTCTCCTGGCCTGCCTGTTCACTCTCGGCCGCCAGTTGACGCGCCTCCGTAAACAGGTCTTCGGCGCGGCGTGGATTTGCCCTTCTACGATTGGCCTCGGCGGCGCCGAGCAGGGCGCGCCCGAGCGGGGCAGGCGCTTGCTGCGCGCGAAAGGCGCGAATCGAACGGTCGAAGACCGAGACGGCCTGCCCCAACTGCCCGCGCCGCAGATGGACCTCGCCGAGGACGCGGTTCGCCTCGGCCTGCCCCAATGCAACGCCCAGTTCCTTGTAGCCTGTCTCGGCCTGCATGCCCTCCGCCAGCGCCTGATCGAGCCGCCCCTGGCGCAGCGCGACCTCAGCCAGCCCGACGATGCCATCCAGCGCCCCCGCCCGATACTCTAGCGGTTCAGCCTGCGCAATGACCTCGCCAAAGAGTCTGGCCGCCTCATCGGGTCGGGCGCGATCCAGCGCGAGCCACGCCTGCCCCGTGCGCGTGTCAATCTCGCCGAAATCATCGTGCGCTTTTGCATAGAGATCTCGCGCGGCGTTATACGCAGATGCGGCCTCGTCGTAGCGCGAGCGACTGGCGAGCATATCCGCCAAGCCACGCGCCGCGTCCGCCTCGCCCAGCGTATCGCGCGCGGCGGCTGCTTTAGTCCGTGCTGTGGCGTAATACTCGGCGGCCTTCTCGGTGTGGCCGCGCAGCCGCTCGATATGCCCCAATGCCAGGGAGGCGCTGGCCTGCCCGCGCGTGTTCTCCGCCTTCTCGTACAGGCGCAGCGCCAGATAATACCGTTGCCAGGCGTCCTCGATGCGCCCGCGCGCGCGCTCGGTGTGTCCGAGCGCCAGCGTCGCGCTCGCCTCACGCGCCGGATTGCCGGCTTCTTTGAAATACTCGATGGCGCGTTCGTAGCTGGCGGCGGCCTGATCCAGCGCGCCGTTGCGTCGCTGCGTCTCGGCGAGAGCGGCGCGCGCCTCACCAGCATGTTCGGTGTCGTTGAGCGCGCGCAGCATCGCTTCGGCCTCGATCAAGGTCTCGGCGGCGCGCTCGGTCTGTCCCTCGGCCAGCGCGTTTTGTCC
>DATAOM010000076.1:0-13555 GCA_036265775.1 Ktedonobacterales bacterium
CCGTGCGCTGGTCCCGTCCGATAGAGGGAACGCCCAAGACGGTCACGCTCAGTCGGGAAGCGGACGGCTGGTATGTCTGCTTCTCCTGCGCCGATGTGCCAGTGCAACCTCTTCTGGCCACTGGACAGGAAACCGGCATCGACCTGGGGATAGAGGCGTTCGCTACCCTGTCCGATGGCACGCGCATCTTCCATCCCGGCTGGTATCGGAAAGCGGAGCGTGCCCTGAAAACCGCGCAACGTCGAGTCTCGCGGCGCAAGAAAGGCAGCAATCGCAGGCGCAAAGCGGTGAACCTGCTCGCGAAGGCCCATCAGACGGTACGCCGCCAGCGGCAGGACTTTCATCACAAGACGGCGCTCGCTCTCGTGCGCGCCAATGACGTCATCTATCACGAAGCCCTGCAGACGGCCAATATGGTCAAGAATCACCATCTCGCCAAGAGCATCAGCGATGCGGGGTGGGGCGCATTCTTGAGCATCCTCACTTTCAAGGCAGTATGCGCCGGGAAGCGGGCTGTAGCTGTGCCGCCAGCGTTCACGAGCCAGATGTGTTCTGGCTGTGGCGCGCTGGTCCAGAAAGGCTTATCCATCCGCTGGCATTCGTGCCCGGAGTGTGGGACCAGCCTGCATCGGGACCACAATGCCGCAAGGAATATAGAACGGGCCGGGCAGGCCCGTCGGGGAGGCGTGGCGATAGTCGCGTCGGAGAACCGAGAATCCACTGGGCTTTAGCCTGCATGGAGTGTCAACATTGGGCCATGTGCGTTTCCCCCTATGCGCAACGGCGCGGAATGCTCTTACGCGCTCCAGAGCATATGGCGCTGAGAATCTGTCGCCGCATCAAGAAGAGTGAGCTTGGCGAACAAACGTCGCTACCGTGGGCTTCGCCACTGCGAGCATGTCCATGGTCGCTGGCTGACCGCGCCAGGGAGACTAGGGACCCTGTCTAAAAACGAACGAAAAATCATGGCCGAAGGCGTCATGCACATGGACATTAAACCCGCCTGCTGGTATATCTGAGCAGTGAATACTCACGAATACATATTGCGTTGTATTCTTTGCCTGGTTACCACCACTATTTGGGGTACCTGGGTCAGTGGGGCCTCCCGAACCCCACCTAAATGAACCGGGTAATGGAATGTCTGGTCCTTCCCAATCCCAGGTGTCATCTTGAGGCCCATTATTGGTGACCTGATTATTGCCTGTACACGTCCCCCCACCAACGGGATAGACAAGCAGATCGGTTACCGTCAGCGATGGGGATGAGGGCGTGTTTGTTGGCGCGGGTGTCGGCGTCGCAGTTGGTAGAGGGGTCGCAGTTGGTGGATAAGGTGTAGGGGTCGGCGTGTTGGGACCAACCGTGATCGTAGGCGGATACGGTGTGGGCACTGGCGGACGTGGGGTGGGAGTTGGCGTCCCAGGGCCGGTTGTCACCGTCGGGGTAAGCGCTAGCGTGGTCGCAGTCAGAACCAGCGCAGTGTAGGTCGGATCCCCTCCGAGAGTAGCTGTCGGTACGGCGTTATCACCGGGCGCCAGCCCGTTCAGCGCAAGGCTGAGGCCGCAGAAGAGCGAGACCAAGAGTAGCGCCGCCGCCAGTGCAATGAGCAGCGGAGGCAGCCCTCGGCGGCGCCGACCAAGGTCGCCATCGTCGCGTGGCTGATTCGAGGGCGGCCAGCGTGGCGGGCTCCCAGCAGGTGGGGCGCCAGATATGGGAACCGTTGGCGGCTCTGTGGGATTGTGTGACTGTCCATCCGACCACACGCTCCCCAGTCCCGCCGATGGGCCATTGCTCGATTTCGCGAGCGGCTGCGACGTGCGGAACTTGACGTAGGAGGACTTGACCGCGCTCGCCGGCGCGATCAACTCGATGTCGTGCGCCAGCAGCGCATCCTGCAGCGCCTCGGCGAAACTGGTGGCGTTGGCGTAGCGGTCAGCAGGCTTGCGGTTGAGTGCGCGCAGCATCGCCTGCTCAAGCTCCGGCCAGATCTCCGAATTGCGCTCGGAGGGCGGCGCAACGTTGGCGGTCAGCACCAGCGAGGCGACCTCGTAGGGGGTGTCGGCGATGTGCGGCGGCAGGCCGGTCAGCATCTCATAGAGGACGGAGCCAAGCGCATAGATGTCGGCGCGCTGATCCAGATCCTCACCGCGCAACTGCTCTGGCGCCATGTATTGCGGTGTGCCGACCGGCAGCCCTGTGCCCGCCAGCGTTGGCCCGCCGGACGCACGCTGTATCGTGATACGCCGCGCGATGCCAAAGTCAGTCAGCTTGGCGACGCCATTGTCGTCGAGCAGGATATTCTCCGGCTTCACATCCCGATGCACCACGCCCTGCGCATGCGCCGCGCCCAGTCCGGAGAGGATCTGCACGGCGATCTGCACGGCCTCTTCGACCGGAAGCGGGGCGCTACGCAGCAGCCGGTCGCGCAGCGACTCTTTCATCAACGGCATGACGAGGTAGAGAAGGGGACCTTGCTCGCCAAAGTGATGCACGGGCACGATGTTGGGGTGGTTGAGCGCGCCAACCGCTTGCGCCTCGTTGCGGAATCGCTCGACGTAGCTCGGATCGGCTGCGAGCGCCAGTGGGAGAACTTTGACGGCGACCTCACGATTGATTACGGCGTCGCGCGCCTGATAGACCTCGGCCATGCCACCAACGCCAAGCACTCCCTGAAGCTGGTAGTCACCGAGCCACTGACCGGTCAGCCCTCCACCCGTAATCGCCACGTCATCTCTGCTTTCGTTCCTCGCCAGTTGGACAGGCGCCATTGTAGTGAAGCTGGCTACACCTGTCAAGCGCGCACTGTACTGTTATGCCAGTCAGCAACGTAGCTCATGCGTTAGCGCTGATAGCCATGCTACAATCGGAGCGCGCGTCTAGCTGTGAAGGCGCAAGATGTCCACGCACCCTGAAATAGCATTGAGGCGCGCCCATGAGCACTCCAACAGCCGGTTCGCGCCCCACAGTCTCGTCCGCCATCTTTGGCGGCGACTTCCACGCGACGAACCTGGACCTCGTCTTCGCCAGTCTGATCGCGCTGGGCCTGCCCTTCGCCACAAGTTGGCTCTACACCGCGACGGGTGGCGCCACAGCCAGCCTGATTCTCTACTACGTCGTCTGCTGCGTGATCATCGTCCTCTGGCGCAAGCGCACGCTCGACTATCACCGTCCGGCGCGCTGGCCGTGGCTGCTCCTCGGCCTGAGCCTGCTGCTGCCGCTGGCGAACGTCGCGCTCAACTGGGGAACGTTGCCGAACGCGCACGCGCCGCTCTGGGGCTTGCTCGTGACGGCGCTGGTCTGGGCGCCGATGAACGCCGCGCTGGAGCAATTGTCATGGTTCTACGTCTTCGACGCCTGGCGCAACCGCTGGCGCGCAGGCAATCTGCGCTGGGTCGGGCTAGCGGTCGGCGCGCTGCTGCTCGTCACGCTGGTCGCGCTGATCCACATCTTCTTCTGGTCGAGGTTTCTCCCGGTGGCCACGAATGCGCCGCTCGGGTTTCTCACGCCGATCCTCAACCTCGTCCTGACGGTGGCGTACGGCGCGCTCTATTACCGCTCGCGCTCGATGTGGCCCGTCTTCATCATCCACTACCTGGTGGACCTGCAACTCGTCCTCATTGGCCACTATTCGATTGTCCCCTACCTGTAGCGCTCGACGCCGCAGCCACACTCTACGCTGGGGATGCTTCGCTCACGAGCGAAGGATTGACGTGCTATCTTGACACTCCACGGGCCAAGGCCCAGTGGATTCTCGGAGTACGCACATGGCAGCCCATCACGTTGACCTCCGAAGGGCCTGCCCGGCCCCATCTGGACAGTTGACTGCATCGCCGGGCGAGCGAGGCTCAAAAAGACAACTCCGGCTCAAGCGCAGCGCACCTTGTCCAGGATGCGTCACTGCTTTTACCCGTGGGAACGACTTACCACGGAACGTCCAAACAGTATTAAAGTTGGCAAGGTGCAGGTGTCCTGCAAAGCAATTCTCGGAATCTGGCGAGAAACTGGTAATGGGCCAGGGGACCTGCTAGTGCCAGCGCGCCTCACCGCACAGGTTGAAACGGGCTGGTTTTCGACAGGCGAAAGCCCTCTTTTGTCAGACAAGATGAAGCGCACGGCGGTAGTAGCGTCAGAAAGGGGTGGGTCATGAGCGTCGAACCAGACGTGGCGGCGGTCGCTGCGTTGATCGGGGAGCCCACGCGCGCGGCGATGCTCGGCGCGCTGCTGGGCGGAATAGCTCTGCCCGCCGGGGAACTTGCCACTCGTGCGCGCATCACGCCGCAGACCGCGAGCAAGCATCTCGCCAGGCTCGTCGAGGGCGCGGTCATCGAGGTCAGAACGGTGGGCAGGCGCCGGTACTATCGCATCGCCAGCCCACGTGTCGGCGCCGCATTGGAGGCGCTCGCCGTCATCGCGCGACCGCCGCGCTCACGGACGTTGCGCGAGTCGGAGCAGATCAAGGCGATGCGCTTCGCCCGCACATGCTACGATCATCTCGCGGGGACGCTTGGCGTCGCGCTGACGCAGGCGCTGCTCGACGGCGGCATGCTGCTACGGCACGAGGAGACGTTTGAGGTCACTCCACGCGGCGATCTGCTCTTGGCCCAATGGGGCGTCCAGCCGCAAGCGCTTCACAGCCGGCGCGCCTTCGCTAAACCGTGTCTGGATTGGAGCGAGCGCCGCGACCATCTCGCCGGAGCGCTCGGCGCGGCCATCGCATGCGCCTTCTTCGCGCGCGGCTGGATTGTGCGCATGCAGGGCTGTCGCGCCGTGCGGCTCACCGAGGAGGGGAAGCGCGCGCTCCAGCGTGATCTCGGACATGATTTCGGCCTCGCGCTGGAGCCTGTGGCGCCCTATTCCGTCACCGCCTGAGCGGCTTACACCCGCGTCTTGCGCCACTTGCCGCTACGGAAGCGCCAGTAGCTCAAGCCCGCCTGCGCCGAGAAGTCCAGCGCCATCGCCAGTCGCGCGCCGGGCAGCCCCAGCAACGGGATCAGCAGGATCGCCAGCGGGATGCGCAGCCCCCACGTCCCGGCGGCGCGCACGACGACAGGGAACTTCGTGTCGCCAGAGCCGCGCAGCGCGCCGTTGAAAATGAAGGCGAACGCCGAGACGGAGAGCGTCAGGATCGAGACGCGCATCGCCAGCTCGCCAGCCGCCGCCACCGCGTGATCGGCGACGAAGAGGCCGAAGATGAAGTGCGGGAAGATCAACGCCAGCGCGCCAATCGCGCACATCACCATCAGGCAGGGACGCAACGCCGCATAGGCCGTGCGCTCCGCGAGCTTGGGATCGCTCGCGCCCAGCGCCTGCCCTACGAGCGCGGTCGTCGCCACGGCGAAGCCGAAGCCGGGCAGTGTGCCGATGCTCTCGACGGTGTTGATGGTGGCGTAGGCGGCGTATGGCGTGGCGCCGAGCGCGACGACGAAGCGCCCGAAGTAGATCACGCCAAGCTGGAGAACGAGCAGTTCCGCCGCCGAGGGCAGACCCACACGCATGATGCGGCGCGCCGTGTCTACCCGAGGACGGAGGTCGGCCAGGCGGATCGTCGGCGCCTTCGGGTGCGGGCGCAGCAGGAACGTCAGCGCCAGGATGGAGCCGAGCGTCCAGCCGGTCGCCGCGCCAATCGCGGAGCCGACGACGCCGAACGCGGGAACGCCCCACGCTGGCACGCCGTTGAGCAGTGTCCACGAGGCGAGGATGTTGACGCTGTTGACGATTAGCATCACGACGAGGGGACGCCGCGCATCGGATGAGCCGCGCATCGCCGCCGTCGCCGCCGAGGCCGCGCCGACAAAGGGGAACGCGAACGAGGAGATGCGGATGTACTGCTCGACCAGCCCGGCCACCTGTCCACTGACGCCCATTGCGCCTGTGATGATCCCCGCCAGTGGAACCGCCAGCAGCGCCACCGCCAGCCCAGCGAGGAAGCCCAGCGCGACTCCCTGTGCCGCGCTGCGCCGCGCCAGTCCACTGTCCTCTGCGCCGGTCGCGCGGGCGACGAGCGCCGTCACGCCGACGTTGATGGCGAGGAAGGTCGTGATCGAGACCCAGGTGGCGATGGTGGCGACGCCGACGGCGGCGACGGCTGTCGCCTGCCCGTAGCCAAGCGAGGCTGCGGCGGCGGGCGTCAGATGCCCGGCGAGGAAGGTGTCCGAGACGCCAACACCCATCGCCAGCACCTGCTCGCCAATCGCGGGCAGCGCCAGCGCCCAGATGCGTCTGCGCACCGATCGCGTGGAGGTCGCCTCAGGAGCGGCCTGCGCTGGAGCCTCGACAACCACTGGCTGTGTTGGCGCGGCGCGCTGCGCAGGAGAAACGTCGACAGGCGCAGGGAGCGCGGAAGCGCGGACTGGGATGCGGTGGAGGCCACTGGCGCTGGCGACGTCGGCAACGGCGGTCCGCCAGGGAGAAACAATCGAAACGGGGAGCACTACACGACGAGGTAACGGAAGACGCATGCAACAGACTCCAGATGATGAGAATGAGGAAGAATACGACCGTTAGATCAATATCTCACGCGTGTCAATCAGGGCAAGAGGAAACGGGCGAATTCCTTCGCATCTTTGCAAAATTGCCTGAAAGCCCTATCTATCAGGGGTGCCGCGCTTCGTCCAGGCATGCGGGAGAACGATCCCGTTCCCGTCGCTCGTGTGACGGCCATCTTCCATGCCACGTAGGAGGCGGCGATGTTAGATGCGCGTGATCGCAGTATGGAGTACGCGCCAGGTGTTCTTGCCGGCGCCGCGAAAGGTACTTTCCGGTGTGACTTTCCTGCCGGTCCCTCGCCTGAATAGATAGCAGGCCGCGCCGCTCTCCATCGCGCATCCCAGATCCCTCATCTCACGCATCTCTGATCTGACCCCGAAGTTCTCTGCCCTGGCATGGGCGCGCCTGTCGCCGTCTTGTGTTCTTCCACCATGCAAGGAGCGACCCACCCATGACGACCGTGACAAGTGTTGAAGAGCCAGCGCACCTATTTGGCGCTCGTCCCGCGAACGGGACCGTGCGCCGCTGCGCCCCGTACCGTGGCGAGACCCTGCGCCACCGCGTCATCTCCGCCGATGGCCATGATGTCGTCGTGACGACGGTTCACGCGCCACACGGCGCCTTCCTGACCGGCGCCTATCCCGTCCAGCAGGGCTACCTCGTCATGATCCGCCAGCCTTACTTCGAGGCGCGGAGCGCAGACGAGGAGGCGTCTGTCGAGCAGCACGAGCAGCTTGTGCGCGCGCTCGCCGAAGCTGGTGTCGGGATCGTACGCGCGCGTCGCCGCCTGGCCGCGCGCCAGCGCGCCGAACAGCGCGAAGCGATCGCGCAGCCAGAGCAGGATGGCGATCTGGCCGTCCACTCGCCGCGCTAGATCCAGCCCCAATCCTAGCAGTAAGTTGGCGTGAGCGCTTCGATGGAGGTGTTTGCGCCGCTGGCCAACACTCCGGCTCTATCGCTCCGGCTCTATTTTGGCGCCACGTTCCGTCGCAGGAGTGAGCGCGCCGAGACGGTACGCGGAGGCGACTGCTTGCGCGCGGGAGCGCGCGTTGAGCTTCCCCATCGCCGCCGAGACGTGATGATCGACGGTCTTGGCTGAAATAGAGAGGCGCGCGGCGATCTCCGTGTTTGAGAGGCCGTCAGCCACGAGCGCCAGCAACTCGACCTCGCGATTAGTCAGACCCGCTGGGTTTCGCTGGGTCGAGGGACGCGGCCCGCGTGGGACGCCACGGACGCCTTGCTTGCGTAGCTGCTGGAGAATGACCTGTGTGAGGGGATACGTGCCCAGACTTCGCGCAATCTCAAGCGTCTCCTGCAGCGCGCTCGCATCACCATCCAGCAGAGCCAGCGCTCGCTCCCACGGGCAACCGAGCGTTCCCCATGCCTCCGCTGCGCCGCGCCAGTCTCCCGCAATCTGCAGCGCATAGGGCGCGTCGCATTCCGCTGGTAGACTGTCTAGCCCGCCTGCGCGCCACAGCCAGTAGCCCAGTTCACCCTGCGTGCGCGGATACCTGCGCTCCACCGCCAGATCGAACGTCCGCTGGAGCTCATCTTTGCGCGAGACAAGTTCGCCATGCAGCCACGCAGCCTCGGCGCGCGCCGCCACAGCCGGCGCGATGCGTTGGAGCTCATCCGTCTCCAGCGCCAGATCCAGCGCCTCCTGGAGCAGTGTTTCTGCTCCAGGGTCGCCGCGCCGCACACGGAGAAACGCGCGCACGGCCAGCGCGGGAAGGCGGCTTACGGCGTTGCTCGTGTAGCTATCCAGCACGAGCGCGGTGTCGTCCTCCGCGCCTGCCCAGTCGCCCTGTTCCAGGCGAAATCGCGCCCGCCACGCCGTCATATAGAGCCGCCAGGAGTCCAGGTCGCGATCCACACAGTAGGTGATCCCATCCTGGAGATAGACTGCAGCGCGGGCATAGTCATACAAGCTGATGGCAGCGCACGCCAGGTTGGTGTAGGCGCGGGCGGCGTGCTCCTCATACTCGTGTTTCAGCGCGAGTTCAAGGCTGCGCTCCAACGGCTCCCATCCCCGCGCATCATTTACGTTCAGCAGCGCCGCCCCGACATTGTTCAGCGCATGCGCCAGAACCTCGTCGTCTCCAAGCTCTTCCGCGAGCGTGATGGCGCGCTCTCCCCACTTCTCCGCTTCGGCGCGCTGCTCGGCGAGCATGTAGAGCTGCGCGCGATTGCTATACGCCCAGGCTAGCTCGCTCCCACGCCGGATGGTCTCCAGCAAAGCGACGGCCTGATCGCCATAGCGAACGGCGTCAGCCTCCTTGCCAAGGAACCACGACAGCCGCGAGAGCCAGCGCAGGTTGTGTCCCACCTTCTCGCTGACGCCGACCAGACGCCAGATCTCCAGCGCCTCTTTGCGCGCCGCGACTGCGCCCTCGATCTGATTCGTGAGATAGCGCTCGTACGCGAGGCGCTCGTAGAGATTGGCGCGCTCCTCCAGCCGGAGGGAATTGGCGAAGCGTAGCATTGTCTGGTAGTGCGCCGCCGCCTCACGATGCGCGCCCTGCTCTGTGGCTTGCTCCGCCGCAACTTGAGCAAACCGTAGCGTCAACGCTCCATCCCCGGCATGCAGCGCATGGTGAACGAGCCGCGCCGTTGGAACGGCATGCTCGCTCTGTCCCATCAATGCGTCGAGCGCCTGATGATGCAGGCTCCGTGCGCGTTCCTGTGAGAGCGCGACCTCAATCGCCTGGCGCGCCAGCTCATGACGGAACGCTACCGCAGCGTCATCAAGGCGTAGCATCCCCGCCTCAACGCATTCGTCGAATCCAGCCAGGGTGGGTACGAGCGTATCGAGCGCCCAGCGTTCCAGCCGCGATGGCGCGATCGCCACCACGTCGAGGATCACGCGCGCGTTCGGCGAGAGGCGCGCCGCCCGTGTGAGCACGGCGTCACGGACGGTATTGGGGACTCCTGCGGTTCCGCTAGCCAGCGCCTCGGTGACAAAGAACGGATTGCCGCCGGTGATCAGATAGAGGTCACGCGCGGCGTCTGGCGACTGCTCCGCCAGTTGCGCTACCGCCTGTTCCGAGAGCGGTAGAAGGGGAAGTCGCCGCACCTGCCGGGTTGGGAGATCGCCCAGCACCGACCAGAGCGGATGACCAGTGCGTACCTCGTCATCGCGGTAGCTGAGGATGAAGAGCGCGCATGTCTGCTGGATGCGGCGGCCCAGATACTTGATGAGGTCGAGCGTCGCCTCGTCAGCCCAGTGAACGTCCTCGAAGATCAGGATCACCGGCGCTGGAGCCTCGCGCAGTTCGTCGAGCACTGTAGAGAAGACGAGCGGACGTGGCGCGTCGCGCAACAGCAGATCTTCCATGGAATGGCGCATACGTCCAGCGATATCGTGCAAGGGCGCGAGTGGCGCAGGCGTGAAGAGCGCATCGCACCCGCCCCAGAGAATCTCATGATCCGCTGTGTGCATGGCGACGAAGCGTTCCAGCAGCGATGTCTTGCCGATGCCGGCCTCGCCGCTCACCAACGAGATCCGCCCGCCGCCTCGCGCGACGGCGCGCAGCGTCTCGTCAAGCGCGTCGAGGCAGGATTGACGTTCGAGCAGGTTCTGATGGGTCATGCGATTTCCTCTGATCCCGCGCAGGAGAGGGCCGCGTCGCCATTACGGGCTGATTCTATCATGCGCCTACAGGCTGCGGCGCGAGACGAGATAGCGTAGAGATAGCGCATAATAACAGTACGAATGAGGGGAATTGAGGGCGAACCAGTGAGGGGGAGATATCCGATGGCAGATGTGATGGCGTCGCAGCCACATCCGGCGACGACCTACGCCGAGGCGATGGAGCGCTTTGAGAAGCTGAGCGCGCAGGATGATAGCGGGGCCAATCCTGTCAATCCTCTTTGCCGCTCGCAGTTGCTCACACATGGCGAGAAGGTCGAACGCGCCATCGTGCTCGTTCACGGTATTCCCAACTGCCCGCAGCAGTACGCCAAGCTGGGTCCACTCTTCCACGAGCGCGGCCTCAACGTGCTGATCCCGCGCATGCCGTATCACGGCTATGCCGACCGCGCCACACACGACCTGCGCCTGCTGACTACCGAGGATCTTCGCGCCTTCGCGGACGAGACGACCGATATCGCCAGTGGCCTGGGCGAACAGGTCATCTACCTTGGCCTCTCTGCTGGCGGTATCATCGCCACCTGGGTGGCGCAGTTCCGCCCCGACGTGGCGAAGGCTGTGGTGATCGCGCCCGCGCTCAACGTCGCGCATGTTCCGGCGCGCCTGAACGCCAGTCTGATCTTTACAATGAATAGCCTGCCAGACCGCTACCTGAAGCGATCGGAGGCGGCGATGGCGCTGACGCCGCCATACGTCTACTACGGGCAATCCTCGCGCGCCGTCGGGCAGTTGATGCGCTTTGGCGCATACGCCACGCGCGCCGCGCGCACCACGCCACCGGCGGCGCAGTCCATTCTCGTCGTCACCAGCGCCTTCGACACCGTCGTGGACAATGTGACCATCCGGATGCTCGTGAGCCGGTGGCGCGCCCACAACGCGCAGAACCTCACGACCTACGAGTTCCCGCTGGACCAGCGCATCGTCCATGACATGATCGATCCCGTGCGCGGCGACCAGCAGGTGGACAAAGTCTACCCCGTCCTCCTCGACCTCATCCTGCCAAAAGCTTCTTCATAACGCAGGGGATGCCGGCGCGTTTAATGATCCGCGGTCGGAGCGGCCTAACAACCAGCCGGGCAGCCATGTAATCAAGACGAAAAGCGCTGTCATTCCCAAGAAGATAGCTGTATTGACAAGCCCCTGCCCTAAAGGCGGCAGCGACCAGACGGGCCAACGTTCGATCAACACCGCAGGCGCTAGCGCAAGCAGGACGAGATATGAAGTCAGAAGCAGGTTGCAGGAGAGACCGACGGCGCGTTTCCTAAACTGATGGCGAAAACGTTCGGGGCGCTCCCGTTTTGCCGCAGCGAAAACAGTCGCAACCCGTCCATGCTGAAAGAGACTCGCTATCTGGAGGAAGAGAGGCGGTCCGATGACCAGGAAAGCCATCAGCGCATAGCCTATCCGAGAGATCGGATGCAGGAACGGCAGCGGCTGTAAAGAAAGCAATCCTGCGAGGATTCCGAGCGCCTCTACCAGCAGGCACAAAAAATACGCAACAAGCAGGAAGAGTATCGAGAAACAAAACGTCAGATAGGAACGAGGTGTCAGCCCATAACGCGCGAATTGGGCAGCCGTCTTCTGACGGCGCGATTCTTCCTCGCTTGGCATGCTGCTCCCAGCGTCCGATTCCGCGCTTTCCACCCCATACCTCCAGATGCGCTACCCAGCAGCTCAGACGTTGTTACGCTGGCTCGACATCGGGATAGACGAGGCCAGAGCCGGTATTGAGCAGGACGACGCGCTCGCCTTCACGTATCCAGCCTTGCTCGCGCAACTGCCGCGCCGCCGGAAGCAGCGCCGCCCCCTCCGGACTGACCCATAACCCTACGCGCGCTAACTCGCCCAGCGCCGCGCGTATCTCGTCGTCGCTTACCGCCAGCGCCGTTCCCTGCGTCTCACGCAATACCCGCAGCATCAGCGCGCCAGCGAGCGGACCCGGAACCCGCAGTCCCGCCGCGACCGTCTGCGCGCCCTCCCAGAAGGCTGTCACCGTCTCGTTCGCCTCCCATGCGCGAACGACCGGCGCGCACCCCGCCGCCTGTACCGCGACCAGCCGTGGAACTGGCTGCCTATCATCCAGCCAGCCAAGCGCGCGCAACTCGCTAAATGCCTTCCACAGTCCGATCAGGCCGACGCCTCCGCCGGTAGGATAAAGAATCACGTCGGGCGCGCGCCAGCCCAGTTGCTCGGCGATCTCCAGCCCAAGCGTCTTCTTGCCCTCCAGGCGATACGGCTCCTTGAAGGTGCTTGCATCGTACCAGCCGTGCTCGCGCACACCCTCGGCCACCCAGAATCCTGCGTCGCTGATCAAGCCATCCACCAGGTGGAGCTGCGCGCCGTAGAGCGCGACCTCACGTTGGGTGAGCGCCGGAGCGTCCTTAGGCATGGCCACCACCACCGGCAGGCCCGCCCTCGCGCCATAGGCCGCCCATGCCGCGCCCGCGTTCCCCGCCGTCGGCAGCGCCAGCGTCTTTGCGCTAAGCGCCTTCGCCCGCGCGACGCCAACCGCCGCGCCACGCGCCTTGAAGCTGCCGGTGGGATTCAGCCCCTCGTCCTTCAGCCACACCTCGGCGCCAAGCTCGGCGCTCAGCCACTCGACCGGCAGGAGCGGCGTCGCGCCCTCTCCGAGCGTCACGCGATCTTCTTCACGCTCGACTGGGAGCAGTTCCGCGTAGCGCCACAGCCCCGCCGACCACGACCGCGCCGCGATTTGCTCGCGCGGAACCTCACGCGCCAGCCGCGCCAGATCGTAACCCGCCAGCAGGATACCGCCGCAGGCGCAGCGATGCTGCTCGACGCTCGCGTCATACGATGCGCCGCAGTCTGCGCACTCGAGGTGGGTCAGATACATCATGGCGCCCCCTTTCTTCGGTCGCGAGTATAGCATGCGCTGCGACTAGTCACTTGGCCAGGTCTGGCGCTGGGCGAACGAGGGGGGCTGCCGTTATCCCCTGGCGCCTATGCTATGCCCAGGTTGAAACGTCCGCAGGGGATGCGCGATACGACAGCGCTTCTCTGAGAGGGCAAGCAAAGCGAAGACAGCATTCAGGCAGAAGGAGCAGGCAGGATTTTATGGCGGATGAGCAGACACAGACATCTTTGAGCGCACTCTCGGATCAGTTGGCTGATGTCGTGCAGCGCGCCTCGAAGAGCATCGTGACGGTCGCGGCGCGATCACGGCAGACGGCGACCGGCTTCCTCTGGAAGACTGATACCGAGACGATTGTCTTGACCGCCGACCATGTGGTCGAGCGCGAGGACGAGATCCTCGTCACCCTCCCCGACAAGCGTGAGGTCAAAGCGCAGCTCATAGGACGTGACCCCGGTAGCGACCTTGCCGCGCTGCGCCTCACCGGCGTGGACCTCGGCGCCGATGTGGTCCCTGCGGAGGTGGGCGAGAATCTGCGCGTCGGCAATCTC
>DATAOM010000077.1:0-5875 GCA_036265775.1 Ktedonobacterales bacterium
CCTGGATCGGAAAGTCCTTGAAACGGTAGTACGCGGTGCCATTAGGTGTAGTCGTGGGGCCAAGCATCGCGATCTGCACAACACTCAGATTGTCGGCCGAGAGTGGGAGCTTGCCCACCTGTTTCGGCGCATAGCTGGCGATGATCGCGCCATCCGGGCTGGTGATCTGCGTCACCAGTCGCGGCTGCATCCGCACGCCGCCATTCGCCAGCGCCTGGGCCGCCATTGCGATCTGGGCGGGCGTCGCGCCAAAGTCATCCTGGCCAATCGAGAGGTTCACCGCGTTGATGCCTGTCCAGTCGGCGTGCTTCTTGTCTTTGTAGTACTGCGGATCGGGGACCAGCCCGGCGTTCTCCTCGCTGGCGACGAAGCCGACGATGCCGGTTGGCGAACCAAAGCCGAAGTCCTTCGCCGTCGTCGGCAGGATATTGGGGTCCTGCGCGTTCAGCTTGAGCGCGATCTGCGCCGGAGTGACGTCACAGGATGGCCCGATGGCGGCAATCGGGGTGATGTTTCCACGGCAAATGGCCTGGGCCTCTTGCAGCGTGTAGTTTGTTCCGGGAACCGAGACCGAGCCGTTATCGACGAAGACATCGGTTGGCTTGATGCCATGTTCCAGTCCCGACGAGAGCGTGAAGATCTTGAACACTGAGCCGATCGGCTGCGCGCTCTGCAAGGCGCGATTATTGTAGGGCGCGTTGAGCTGCTGGAAGCGCGCCAGTCCGTTGGGGGTGAATCCAAGCGCCAGGTCATTGGGATCGTAGATGGGGAAGCTGGCGATAGCGAACACCTCGCCGGTGGCGGGATCAACCGCCATCGCGCCGCCGCTAAAGCCTGAGCCACGCAGGCCGGACATCGCGGCCTGCTGATCCGCTATCGAGAGCGCGGTATGCACATCCGCGCCATTGGCGGCGTCGCGCGTCCCCAACGTGGCGACCGCCTTGCCGAGCGAACCGTCCGCGTTCTGCTCGTCGATCTGCAGGCTGCCACCCTTCACCGGACGCAACTGCTGCTCGGCCCATAGCTCGACGCCTGCGCGACCGATCACGTCGCTCTGGTCATAGTAGCCAGATTTATCGTTCTTCAGGTCGTCTGGCGAGACCGACTGCACATAGCCCGTCGCGGCGGCGGCGTCCGCACCGTAGGGATAGACGCGCGCGATCCGCTGGTGGATCTCGACACCAGCGATGCCAGAGATCGCGTTGCTCACCTGCCCGTAGAGCATCGGCGTGATCGAGCGAATGAGCGTGAAGTCGTTGGCTCCGGCGTTCTGATATTTGGCTTTCACCTGGTCGGTCGAAAAATCGAGCTTGCTGGCGAGCGCGTTGAGCAGCGCCGACTCGTTCGTGATCTTGCCGCGCACCACGCCGACATCGTAGACCGTGTCATCCTTGGCGAGCGCGTTGCCGTCGCGGTCGAGGATGGAGCCGCGCTTGCCGGTGGCGCTGAAGAGATGCACCTTGCGTGTGTAGTTCGGGTCGGAGTCGTCATCCAACTGCGCGTAAATCAGGCCGGGACTCCAGTTCACCAGCCACTTGCCCTTCTCGTTCACGAGCGGGATGTTGATGTCCTGTGAGATGTCGCCGACGCGCTGGCTCGTGAGGATGATGTGCGCGGGGAGGGTGGCGGTGGCGTCATTTGTCTGTTTGATATTGTCCGTCGTGACACGGATCGTCGTTACCTGCGACTCGTCCAGGATAGATTTCGTGCGGTTGACGATATAGTCGTGCGCGTCCTTGAAACTATTGCCGAGGATCTGAGACGAGCCGAAGCGCTGATGGCTGGCCGCCGAGGTCAGATTGTACATTGCCTCGTAGTCGCCGCTGGAGTAGGCGTCGAGGTAATCGTTGCCTGCCGCGCAGGCCGAGCCAGCCGCGCAACCGCCGACGATAGGCAGTGGCGAGTTCTTGAGCCAGTCGCGCCAGGGCAGGTAGATCGCGCCAAGGACGAGCGAGACGAGGACGACGATGGTGGTTGCGATGATGCTGAGGCGGCGCGCCTGCGGCGACATCTCGGTCGAGCGGGCGCCAAAGATATCGGGTAGCGCGCCCTCAGGAGGCATGTCCTGTGTGATCTCGTCGCTGGGCGGCGTAGACACAGGCGGCGGGTTCGTCGGCACGTAGCGCAGCACCGGCGGGCGCTCTTTGGGCGCGGTGTCTGGAGGCGCGGCGGGCTGCGCCTGCGACTGGCCTGCTGGGTTGCTGGCTGGCTGTCCAGGCGTCTGATCGAGGGGCGGCAGATCGTTGCCGCTAGCGCCACTCATCGCGTTTTTCCTCCTGGAGGCCCTATCCAGCGGTCTCCCCGTGCGCTTCCTCTAACAATTAGGCGTATTGTACACCGTGCGCCGTGGCGCGAGACGTGAGAGATTTCACACTTCGCGCTGGTGTTCTCGCTGGCCCATCTATGGCGCAAAAGAATAACCCCTGCCAGCGTCATGAATCATCGAAGACTACGCACGATCTCCGGCAGGGGTTCGGTCGCTAGCATGACCGGATTCGGATCAGCTCTTCTTGGACATGCGTGCGCGGATCAGCGTGTAGAAGACGCCGACGATGATGGAGCCGATCAGCGCGGCGACGAGTGGGATGTCCTCCAGCTTGAAGTCGAAGGGCAGCTTGACGAACGCGACCATCAGCAGCGCGCCGATGATGGTCACGACGATTCCGGCGAAGAGGTTGCCGAGCTTCTTAGTGGTAAGCCACTCGGTGATGGCGTTGACGGCGAAGGCCAGGATCGCCAGGATGATCAGATCGATGAGTGTGAGCAGGAAGCCGCCAGCGGGCTGTCCGAACAGGCTGATACGCAGCCAGGTGTCGATGAAAATGGTCTTGAGGATGCCGTCATGGATGCCGGGGATGAGGACTTGCTGCATCTTTGTAATGCGCCTTTCTCAAATCTGGCGCGTCACCATGGCGCGCCATGGGCATGGTGGGGCATTCGCCCAGAATATCCCTGCGCGCATGCTACAGGAACTCGCCACAACATGCAACAGGTGATTTTGGAACTGGCGGCATTTGCCAGGCTGGCCAGTGAATGTCGGATTGGTCGAAGAAACCGCACGGCTATCTCGTGAGCGGCTTTTTGGCCGGGAAACCCATTGTCGAAGCCGGCGTACACCGCTATACTTGCTGCGGCTTTATTGATCGCAAGGATGCGCGCCGCTCATCCGCGCGCGTCCAGCCGCCGATGAGAAGGAGCGCAGGATGCCGGGCAACGGCAAGGTTTTCGTCAGCTACGCCCCTGAGGACGCGCAGGTCTGTCTGCCACTCTTCGCCGCGCTCGACGCCTGGGAAGTGGATTATCACGCCGCTCTCGCCGCGCTCGATCCGGCCCAACAGATTCCGCCCACAGTGCAACGTGATATCGCCGAGCGCGATGTGTACATTCGCGTTTGCTCCCCCGCCGCGCAACACTCGGTTGCGATGAACTTGCAGGTGAGCGTCTTTCGCGCCATGCAGGCGGGTGAACGCCAGCGATCCCGTCGAGCGAACCGCGCGCTCATCAATCTGATCCTCGTTCCCGGCTACCAACGCGAACCGTTCGACAACGCCACACTCTTCATCGACGCGACAAACCGTCCGCGCCAGGACTGGCTGAACGAGCTGGGTCGCGCGCTGGGCGTCACCCTGCTGCGCAGCCGCCTCAGCCGGCGCGCTGTGCTGGGCTTGGGCGTCGCCGGAGTCGCCACGGTCGCTTCGCTCAGCGCCGGAGGCATATTCCTGCTGGATTACCAGACGCGCACACAGCGCCCCAAGCTCACGCCGGGCCAGATCGCCTGGAAAAAGAAGGGCAGCGACAAGGCGTTGCCATCGCCGGCCATCGTGGATGATGTTGTCTACACCAGCTCGGAGACCGGCATCTTCGCCTTTCGCGCCGCGGATGGACATCAGCTCTGGCGCGCGACGCCCGCTGTCAAGCGGACCTATGGCGCTCCGCAGATCGTCGGAGATGTCCTGTACATATCGCTCGACAACACGATCTACGCGCTCAACACTGCCAGCGGCTCTAGGCGCTGGAGCGCCTCGCTGACGGGGCTCGCTGACTTCGCCGGAGGGCCTACCGTGTTCGAGGGCATCCTCTACATGATCTCGACCAATGGAGACATCACCGCGTTCTCGGCGAGCGACGGCAAACAGCGCTGGAGCCAGCCAACCACCGCCTCCCCCGACTTCCTCAGTGGCGATATCTCCACGCCGGTCGCCGACCGCTCTGGCGTCTATTTTGGCAGCAGAGACCACTACCTCTATGGGCTGGATAAAAACTCCGGCTCCGTCAGGTGGAAATATCTGACGCGCGGCCCAATTCACTCCTCACCGGCGGTCAGCGATGGCGTCGTGTATTTCGGCGGCGAGGACGGCTATGTGTATGCGCTCAAGACGAGCGATGGCTCGCTGCTCTGGCGCTTCCAGACCGAGCGCGACATTTTCTCCTCGCCAGCCGTCGCAGGCGGCGCGGTCTACATCGGCTCCAACGACCAGTATCTCTATGCGCTGGACGCGAAGACGGGCGCGCTCTTCTGGCGCGCGCTCGCGGGCGATGTGGACGATCTGGGACTCACCACCGCCGAGCAGATTCACGGCTCGCCTGCAGTAGATGGGGACGTCGTCGCCGTCAGAGCGAACGAAACCTACTACAGCTTCAACGTCACCGATGGCAGCCGTCGCTGGCGCTTCAAGCCGGGCGAGGGGGGAGATCAACAGGTCTCTGAAATCGCCGTGAGCAATGGCGTGGCGGCCTTCGGCTTCCGTGGCGACCACCTGCTCTACGTGCTCGGCGCATAACAGCCAGCAGACGCATCTGTCGCAGCTCGTCAGGCGCGGCGTTTCATCATACGGAAGATAAGGGAGGGCGCAATGGCCGGCAACGGCAGGGTATTTATCAGTCACGTGCATGAAGACAACGCGCGGGTGACTCCGCTCCTCGCGGCGCTGGACGCCTGGGGCGTTGACTACTGGTTCGATACCCAGCAGCTTGGCGCGGGCCAGCATATCTCCGAGCGCGTGCAACAGGCGCTGGCCGAGCGCGACATCTTCATGCTGATCTGCACGCCCGCGACGAACGCCTCGATGTGGACAGGGCTGGAGCTCCAGGCGTTTCGTGGCCTGCTGGAGCGGGACAAGCAAGCTGGGCGTGGCGAGCGACGCAAGGTCATCTACCTGATTCTCGATCCCGCCTATGCCCGCCAGCCTGTGGGGCCACACGATATTGTGGTGGACGCCAGTCAGGCGCATCCCTCCGTCTGGTTCAAGGAATTGCGCTCGACCCTCGGCGTCAAGCCACCACGACGCGGGTTGAGCCGACGCGCGGTGATCGCCGCTGGCGCGACCGCGACCGTCGCGCTGGCCGCCAGCGCCTGCGCGGGTGTCCGGCTGTTGAGCGCGCAGGGAAGCGGGAAACCAGCGGTGACTCCTAAGACTCACATGCCCACGAGTACCCCTCAGCCCGAAGCCGCGCGTCTCGAGTGGTTCTTCACCTCGACTGATGGGCCTGAGGCGCTGGCGGTCGCCAACGACGCGGTGTACTTGAGTGGGACCGAGGGCATGTACGCGCTCACGGCGGCGACAGGGGACCTGAAGTGGTTCAGATCGAAGATCGCGGGAGCGTCGAGTTCCATCCCACAGATCGCAGGTCCGACGATGTATTACTGCGGAGAAAACGAGTTCTTGCTGGCCGTCAGTACGGCGGACGGCTCGCAGGTCTGGAGCGCGTCCATCGGGGCCGGTTCCAGCTCCACTCCCTTCGTAGACGCTTCTGGTATCTACGCCAACGCCAGTGATGGCTTTCTCTACGCATTCAATGCGGCGGACGGCTCGCCGCGCTGGAAGACGCAGATTGGCGGCAAAGAGTTTCTCGATCTGTCGTCGCCCACGGCCAG
>DATAOM010000078.1:0-19218 GCA_036265775.1 Ktedonobacterales bacterium
TCATATTCCAGACTAGGGGGCTAGATCCAAGCTGTGTAAGTGCTTGAGCTAGCTACGTCGCCTCTTGTCTTTAGACAAAGCACTTCTCCACGTGCATCTGTCGCATAGCATTCGTTTTGTCTGGTCTCTTTCTGCTGCCACCCAAAACGCTCTATAATTTCTTGTTCGATCAGTCGTAGACGCTCCAGATGTACTCTTGATATTTCGTCCATGAGCGCCTTCCCTTCATTTATCGCCAAGTCAGACTTCCAGGATGACTCTTCCCCATTCCTCAACTCTCTATCCCTGAGTCTAGAGATGCAGCCAAGTGACGGCAGATACACTATATAACACACAAGCGGACGGTGCACGCTGATTTGACAGTGGATGGCGAGGCGTGTTACACGTATCTCTAGACAACTCAATAGATTGACCGACCGCAACGGGAGCTTGGGGAAAGCCAGGCTGAGAGGGTGGCCGCTCCGCCACCGACCGACGGAACCTGATCTGGGTAATGCCAGCGCAGGGAGACGCCGCAAGGCTTCACGCATTCGGGGACGCTGGCATTCGCGCTGGCGTCCCCTTTTTCATGGGAGGTCGCCCGCGCGAGGAGGATGCGCGTATGGCGACTAGAAGCGAGGCGCTGCTCGACGTTCGCTCCGTCTCGCTGCGCTACCGCGGTACAAACGGCGGAACACTCGAGGTCCTGCGCGATGTCTCGCTGCATGTCAACGCTGGCGAGTTCGTCACGCTGATCGGGCCGAGCGGCAGCGGCAAGACGACGCTGCTCTCGCTCATCGCCGGGCTGGAGGAGCCAACCAGCGGCGAGATCGCACTGCATGGCGATCCAAACGCGCCGCGCCTCGGCCACGTTGGCTACATGCCGCAACGTGACCTGCTGCTGCCCTGGCGTTCTGCGCTCGACAACGCCGCCGCCGGACTGGAGGCGCGTGGTATCCCGAAAGCCGAGGCGCGCGAGCGGGCGCAGGCGCTCTTCCAGCAGTTTGGTCTCTCAGGCTTCGAGCGCGCCTGGCCCGCCACGCTCTCCGGCGGAATGCGCCAGCGGGTCGCCTTCGTGCGCGCGGTCCTCGCGGGCGGCGAACTGCTGTTGCTCGACGAGCCGTTTGGCGCGCTCGACGCGCTCACGCGCCTGAGCCTGCAACGCTGGCTGGCCGAGATGTGCGCGGCGCTCAATCTGACCTGCCTGCTCGTCACACACGATCTGGATGAGGCGCTGCTGCTCGCCGACCGCATCTACGTCCTGACGCCGCGCCCCGGACGCATCCTGCAAGAGCGGCCCGTTACGACGCCACGCCCGCGCACACCTGAGACGCTCGCTACGCCAGAGATCGTCGCGCTGAAGGCCGCGCTGCGCGCCGCACTCCTGGGCAGCCAGGAAGGCGCATGGGAAGGAGCGCTGGCCCTATGACGCTCGACCAGAAGCAGGCTCCCATTCAGCCGACACAACCGCAGTCGCCACAAGCTGCGGCAAGTCCAACGCATCGCGCAGACTGGAGAAGCCGCGCAGGCCGGATGGCAGGGCGTGTGATTCCCGTCGCGCTGGCGGTTGGCATCCTACTGATTGCGTGGCAGCTCTACGCCAACCGTCCCGGCGCCGACCAGCAGATTTTGCCGACGCCGGTCGCGGTCTGGAACGCGCTCGTGTCGCAACGCGAGCCGCTCTGGGGTCATACGCTGGTCACACTCTATGAGACGGCGGTGGGCTTTACAGCGGCGCTCGTTGCGGGCGTCGCCTTCGCCGCAGTGATCGACTTCTCGCCCTGGCTGCGCCGCGCGATCTATCCGCTGCTCGTCATCTCGCAGACGATTCCGATCATCACGCTGGCGCCGCTGCTCGTGCTCTGGTTCGGCTTCGGCGTCCTCTCGAAGACCATCGTCATCACTCTGGTCTGCTTCTTCCCCATCACCGTCGCGCTGGCGGATGGGCTGCGCGGAGCCGATCCCGAACTCATCAAGCTCTATCGTACGTTCGGCGCGGATCGCTGGCGCATCTTCCGTTCGGTGAAGCTGCTGGGCGCGCTGCCCTCACTCTTCTCCGGAGTGCGCATCGCCGTCGCCTACAGCGTCATCGGCGCGATCTTCGCCGAGTACGTCGGCGCGGAAGCCGGACTCGGCTTCTACATGTTGCAAAAGGCGCACGGCTTCGCCACTGCCGCTGTCCTCGCCGCCATCGTCGTCACGGCGCTGCTCAGCCTCGCGCTCTTTGGTCTCGTCGCGCTGATCGAGCGGCTGGCGCTGCCCTGGTATTACCTGCAACGTCGCACACCTCAATCATAGGTTCGTCGTGCCCGCATTCATTGGAGGATTCCTATGTCACAGGTCCAGGCTCTCCGTCCACGCGCGCTCCTTCTTGCCGGTCTGGCGCTGATCCCGCTGCTGCTGGCTGCATGCGGATCATCCTCGACCGCGCCGGGAGCGGCGACCACCGCCACGCTCGCGCTGGACTGGACGCCGAATACCAACCACACGGGTATCTACGTCGCGCAGCAGAAGGGCTGGTACCGCGATGAAGGCGTCAACCTGAGCCTCACGCCTTATTCCAATAGTGTCTCGCCGGAGCAACTCGTCGCCACCGGTAAGGCCGACTTTGGCGTCAGCTTCACCGAGGGCGTGACCTCGGCGCGTGCGGCGGGTCTTGACGTCGTCTCCATCGCCGCCGTGATTCAGAGCAACACCAGCGCGCTTGTATCGCTGAAAAGTTCTGGGCTGGATAACGTGGGTAAACTGGCGGGCAAGCGCTACGCGGGCTTCGGTGCGCCCTATGAACAACCCCTCATCTCGCAGGTGATTGGCTGCGGTGGCGCGCAGGACACCTCTTTCAAGAACGTCACGACCGACCAGGACCCTATCGTCGCGCTCAAGAGCGGCCAGTTCGACTTCGCCTGGATCTACATGGGCTGGGAGGGTGTCGAGGCGCAGCGGCAGGGTGTGGACCTCAACACCTTCATGGTCAAGGACAACTGCGTGCCGGACTACTACTCGCCAGTCATCATCACCAGCGAGAAGGCGATCAAGGAGAAGCCTGATCTGGTGCGCCACTTCCTGGCAGCGACGGCGAAGGGCTATGCCTACGCCGCGAGCAATCCTGCGGACGCGGCGAAGCTGCTGATCGCGGGCGCGCCGAAGGGAACCTTCGACGACGAAGGGCTGGTCACCGCGAGTCAGCAATACCTCAGCCCGCGCTACGCCGAGGGCGCGAAGTGCTGGGGGCAGCAGACGCTGGAGAAGTGGACGAACTACCCGAAGTTCATGTTCGAGCACCAGGCGATCCTCGACGCCAACGGCAATCCGATCACCAGCGCGCCAAACTACGCCGCCGCCTTCACCAACGGCTACCTGCCGAAGTGTTAGCGCTCAGTGCAGCGAGAGGTTCTCTCAGCGAAGAGCAGGTAGCGCCCATCAGGTGTTCACTTCGCTGGTGGGCCTCTTCCTGATAAACGTGAAGAGCTTCGCATCAGGCTGTAATGGCTGTGGCTCACCTTCATAGCGATTGACGCCGACGCTGAAGAGATTATCCGCAGGTGCGACGAAGGCCACCTCCGTGAAACCGTGAGCCACAAAATATGCCCTGATGGCAGGAGTCATATCTGGCGTCCTTCGGTGGCGCGTCCAGAGCACGGTGGCCCCACGCCGGCACAGTTGCGGCAGCGTGTCGATGGTGTGAAAGATGTCTCGATCGCTAATGTTGCCAAAGACGCCACAGGCCAGGACGATATCGGCGGGGACCGCTCCCTCATACGCCGCAAGCTGCGCTGCGTCACCCTGGACAATCTCGACCTGGCTGAGGCCAGTCTCAACTGCCATCTGACGAGCGGCTGCGACGTTCCGCTCGTCGAGTTCGACCAGGCGCGCCTTGACATGCTCAGCATGTGGATAGGCTGCCAGCGTTTCAATCACATCGAGTCCCTGGCCGGCGCACAGACTGATGATCTGAAACGGGACATCGAGTTCTGCAGGGAGGGCCTGCTTGAGTTGGGCCTGGACCGTCGCTAAACGTCGCCGCAGCGCTGAATCTTGCGCTGCATACTGGCGATGCCACTCATGCCAATCGCTCATCTCATCTGTCATGGCTGATCTCTAATTTTCTCTAGGTGGCGCGCGCCTGAGCCATGAGTTTACCCGCGACTAGCCTCAGACAGCCTGATGAACTGAGCCTTAGAGGCCAATGACCTGGATGAGAATGTCGCACTGGGCCGCGTTCTTGGCGTCGGGCAGCATTGTGACGAAGATGCTGGAGCTTCCCTTCGCGCCTGCTACCTGATTGCCGATTACCATCGGATTCGACTTCACATTGCTCCAGCCCTTGCCCGGCAGTTGCTTGAGGTAATAGTCCGAGACCGCGGGAGACGTGGCGGTGGCGCAGTAGCCATAGGTACCGTTGTTGTCGAGGGTATAGCTCTGGCGCAGATCCGCGCCGGGGTATGCCGGGACGCTGGCGGGGACGGATGTTTGCACGTTCTTCTCAGATGCGCAGATCTCGTTTGCGCCGACGGCGCCGTTACCGCCGACGACGAAGGTGGTGGGCGTCGCGCTGTTTTGCCCCACCACCTGGGTAATGCCGGTATTGGGCGGTGTGGTGGTTGGCGTGCCTTCCTTTCCCGTCGCGCTGGAGTCGCCACACGCCGCGACGCCCATCGCCAGCGCCGCGATACAGAGCAGCGCCAGCGTCAGCCGCTGAATAGGGCGCATGCCCAGCCAGCCAACCCCTAACTTCAGCATGTGCGTGCCGTCTCTCCCATGGTCACTGTGCGGCGCATGGCAGGCCGCGAGTACAGTGTACCGTGCGGAAGCAAGATGACAGGACCATCTATGGCAATGGGGTAAAGACGAAATCGCTGAAACTGGCGGAGCCGTTCCCACTCTCGGTGAAGACGCCCTGGCCAACGGCGTCTGTCGTCTTGTACTTTGTATCGGTGGCGCAGAATTTCTGTTGCCCTGCCACTTCTAGGCATTGCTGGTCGCCGATCGACGTAACCGTCATCTGGAAGGACGAGCCGGCCGGAGCACGCGGCTGATCGGCTCCGGCGATGGTGGTTGACTTGCCGGAGGTAGCGTTGTAGCGCACAATACTCTGCTCACCATCGCTACAAATGTAGAACCCATAGGCGCCAGGGCCTTTTGGCTGGGTGCGCGTGGTGATGCCCGCACAGCCGTCGTTTGGCAGGCTGGCGATGCTGACCGCGATGGAAGAATTGGATGGGAAGGTGTAGCCATTCATCCAGTCAAAGAACAGCACGCCGATAGACTCTCCTTTTCCCTCCTTGACTATTGTTCCCTGCGGTGTACAGGAGGTGGAGGTATTGAGACCGCTTGACCAGAGGCCGCCATGGATGTCGCAGCCGTCGCCGGGCAGATCTGTGCGGTACGTCTGCGTCTGGCCAATCGCAATGGCGGTGCGAACGGTGTCAGTAGGATCGACGATGGCGCCGCCCGGCGCGCTACACGATGCCAACCCGAACGCCAGCGCGACGATCAAGGCCAGGAGGCTGCGCTTCGCTATGCTTCCCCAGCGCGCCCGAAACGAATTGACCATGAGCCACCCCCATCGCCCAATCAGCGCAAGATGATCTCGCGGCTGTAACTTGCTGTTACCGTTGAGTTGAATTGAGTATACGGTATGGTGGCAATGGGGCTAGAACGGAGTGGAGATGCTCGCCGGCAATTTACGGCGCCTGGCCTGACTAGAACGCGCTTTACTCCGCCAACTGGAAATGTTCGGCGATTGCCTGCGCCGCCTCGGCTGGTGCGAGCTTCGTCGTGTCGACAGTAAAGCTCTCGACGAAGGGAATCGGCGAGAGGATGTCGTGCGATTCCAGTAGCGCGGACAGATCTGCTGGGCTGGCGAGCTTGTGATAGGCGCGGCGTGACTCGTCCTCTACGCGACTCAGGAGGTCTTCGACTGGGCAGATCACTTGAGCAAAGCAGACATCCGCGCCTGCCGCCGCCATCTCTTCCATAGTCCGCCATACGAAGGGATCGTCAATCTGCTTGCCATAGACAAAGGTGAAGATCAGGCCAGGGACGCCGTTTTGGGCGGCGAAGGTGAAGACCCGCAGCCGCAGATCGTCCACCAATCGCTGAAACGGCTCGCTGCCAATCGCAAAGATCTCTCTGGCGAGATCAAACGTCAGGTGATTGTGAAAGAGGCGATAGCCGGTGAGCGTCGCCAGCTCGCGGCCAATGGTTAGCTTACCGGCCGCTGGTGGACCATAGAGAAAAACCAGTCGCATGATTGGCGCCTGCTAGCGAAAGAAGTCCGTCGTCTCGGTCAGCAGCATATCACTTGCCGAGATGAATACTGAACTACGCGCCTTGACGCGTTTTCCGGCGCGATGCTATACTCATATCCGACTAGAACACTCGGAATAGCCTGCGCGCATGTCGTATTCTTCGTATTCGCGCTGACCGAAGGGCCCATCGGGGGAGGCGAAGATGTTGCGTGTATCCACTCGCGGCGAATATGGCGTGCGGCTGATGGTGGACCTGGCGCGACATTACGGCCAGCAACCACGTTCCTTGAACGAGATCAGTCTGACCGAGGGGCTCCAGCAAAAGGTGCAGTACCTGGAGCAGCTTGTGCGCAGTCTGCGCGAGGCTGGGCTGGTGGAATCCACGCGTGGCGCGCATGGGGGCTACCGGCTGAGCCGCGCGCCGGAGGAGATGGGGATGGGCGAGATCGTGCGCGCCCTCGAAGGGCCGATCGCGCCGATGATCTGCGCCACCGAGGGGCAGATGGAGGTCATCTGTGACCGCCTCGACTGCTGCTCGACCAAGTACCTCTGGGCGCGTGTGCGCGACGCCATCACCTCGACGCTCGACGCCATCACGCTCGCCGACCTCGTCCACGAGGAAGATCGCGCCGCGACGGGGCCGCGCCTGATCGCGCTCGCGCCGCGCACGCAAATCTATGGCAGCGCGCCATCCGATAATTGAGGCTTGTTCACGATCCGATCAGTGGATCGCTATGTTCTGAGGAGGGCAGTACGCCTGCTATGAGTGAGACCAAGATCGAGCAGACGCCAGTCGAGCTGGTGATCCGCGACCTGCACGCGAAGATCGAGGATAAGGAGATCCTGCGCGGCGTGGACCTGACGGTGCGCCAGGGCGAGACGCACGCGCTGATGGGCCCGAACGGCTCCGGCAAGAGCACGCTGGCGAACGTCATCATGGGGCATCCCAAGTATGTGGTAACACAGGGCGAGATCCTTTTCCGGGGTGTCAATATCCTCGAGCTTTCGGCGGATAAGCGCGCGCGCATGGGCCTCTTCCTCGCCTTCCAGTATCCCTCCAGCGTCCCCGGCGTCACCGTCGCCAACTTCCTGCGTCGCGCGCTCGAAGCCCGGCGCGAGGGCTACGACCCCAACGCGACGAATGAGCCGACCGGCGAGGCGCCAAAGAAGAAGGGCATCCCGCCTGCCGAGTTCCGCAAGCTCATCACCGAGAAGATGAAGCTGCTCAAGGTGGATAGCGCCTTCATCAACCGCTACATCAACGAGGGCTTCTCCGGCGGTGAGAAGAAGCGCGCCGAGATTCTGCAGATGGCGATGCTGGAGCCGACGATGGCGGTCCTCGACGAGACCGACTCTGGCCTGGACATCGACGCGCTCAAGATCGTCTCGGATGGCGTCAATGCGCTGCGCGGCCCGAATCTGGGCGTGCTCATCATCACGCACTACCAGCGCATCCTCAACTACATCACGCCGGATGTCGTGCATGTGATGTACAAGGGGCAGATCATCAGGAGCGGCGGCGCCGATTTGGCGCACGAGTTAGAGAACAAGGGGTATGAGTGGCTGACCGGCGAGGTCGAAGTAGCGTAGCCTCACTGTATCTGTAGGGGTGTGAGCTACCACACCTGCCGTGTTGTAAAGGAGCGATGCGATGATCGAGGCGACCGGAACCAACGTATCCGAGACGGCCGAGGTCATCCCATCGCTCGCTCCGCGCGAGAACTTCCCGATCCTCCAGCGCCAGATTCACGGCAAGCCGCTGGTCTTCCTCGATAGCGCCGCCTCGTCGCAGAAGCCGGTCCAGGTTCTCGAGGCGATGGAGACCTTCGCGCGCACGAGCTACGCTAATGTACATCGCGGCGTCTATACGCTTAGCGAGGAGGCCACAGCGCGCATGGAGCAGGCGCGCAAGCAGATAGCGCGCTTCATCAACGCCCGCTCCGCCCGCGAGATCATCTTCACGCGCAACACCAGCGAGGCGATCAACCTCGTCGCCTACTCTTGGGGCAACGCCAACCTGCGCGCGGGTGACGTCATCCTCAGCACGGAGATGGAGCACCACAGCAACATCGTGCCGTGGCAGTTGCTGGCCCAGCGTACCGGCGCGCGCGTCGAGTACATCCCCATCACCGACGGAGGCGAGCTGGACCTCGACGCCTACATACGCCTGCTGGAGGCGACGAAACCCAAGCTCGTCGCGCTCACGCAGATGTCGAATGTGCTGGGGACGATCCCGCCGGTCGAGCGCATCATCGCGCAGGCGCATGAGGCGGGCGCGCTGGTCCTGCTGGATGGCGCGCAGAGCGTGCCGCACCTGCCGGTGGACGTGCGCGCGCTGGACTGCGACTTCCTGGCATTCAGCGGCCACAAGATGCTGGGGCCGAGCGGGATCGGCGTCCTCTGGGGGCGGCGCGAGTTGCTGGAGGCGATGCCACCGTTCCTGGGTGGCGGCGAGATGATCCGCGAGGTGCATCTGAGCGGCTCGACCTGGGCCGATCTGCCGCACAAGTTCGAGGCGGGGACGCCAGCGATCATCGAGACGGTGGGCCTCGGCGCGGCGGTCGAGTACCTGAGTGCGCTCGGTATGGAGCGTGTTCACGCGCATGAGCAGGCGCTGACAGCATATGCGATGGAGCGGCTGAGCGCAATTCCCGACCTGATGATCTATGGCCCACCAGCGGAGCGACGCGGTGGCGCGGTGAGCTTTACGCTCGGCGAGATTCACCCGCACGACCTCGCCACGCTGCTGGATGGCGACGCCATCGCCGTGCGCGCCGGACACCACTGCGCGCAGCCGCTGCACGACCGTCTGGGGCTAATCTCGACGACTCGCGCCAGCTTCTATGTCTACACGACCTCCACCGAGATCGACGCGCTGGCCGAAGCGCTGGAACGCGCGAGCGCCATTTTTAGCTTCTAGGCGAAGGCTTCGCATCAGAGGACGCGCATTTAGATATCCGGTACTGCTTTGGTGTCTAGCTTCGTTTTACCTGGCATAGGGCTTCCGCTTTTGCAGACATCCGCTGTAAATATCAGAGGAAGGCTGACGTATAATCTTGCTCGGATGCTCGAGCGACAATGATTGAGACGGTCATTAATGGCAATGCCAGCAGAACTCCCGCTATTTCCAGCAGAGACTCTTTCCGAACCTCCGGAAGTGGAGGATCTGCTTGCTCTTCCCATCAGGGACAATACCGAAGAAGCATTGCGATTACTTCTCACTGTAAATGCCCGATACAGGACACGCCCGTGGCCTGAGCCTTTCGATTCTACGTCTCATGCGCTCCACCTGGGTGATGCGCGGGACTTGTCGTGGATCGCTGATGAGAGCGTCCATCTAGTAGTGACATCCCCGCCCTACTGGACGCTTAAGGAATACAAAAGAGGTCGTGATGGGCAACTGGGCGATATTGCGGAGTATGAGCGATTCCTGGATGAACTTGACAAGGTATGGGGCGAGTGCACGCGTGTGCTGGTTGGCGGCGGGCGTATTTGTTGTGTCGTCGGAGATGTTTGTATTCCACGGCGCAAAGGCGGGCGTCACTATATCATGCCACTCCATGCGGATATTCAGGTCAGAGCGCGACGGTTAGGGCTCGACTGCTTGACGCCAATCATCTGGCACAAGATAGCGAACGGAGCGACTGAAGCGGAAGGCAATGGCGCTGGCTTTTATGGAAAGCCTTACCAACCGGGAGCTATCGTGAAGAACGATGTCGAATACATTCTCTTTCTCCGCAAAGGGGGAAGTTATCGCTCAACTACCCCAATGAAGAAGGCGCTCTCTATGCTCACCAAAGAGGAAATGCAGCAGTGGCTACGATCTATGTGGATAGATATACGAGGCGCATCGACGAGAGATGGGCATCCTGCTCCATATCCCGTTGAGTTGGCTGAACGCCTCATCCGTATGTTCTCGTTCGCTGGTGATACGATTTTGGATCCATTTGCCGGTATCGGCTCGACATCTCTTGCCGCACTGAATGTCGGGCGGAACTCGGTTAGTAATGAGATAGAGCCAGCATATCTGGCGGTTGCTGCTCGGAAGCTGGTCAGCGCAAGTATGAAGAAACGCATGGCTGGCGCAGTTCATGCGACACTGGATTTCTCTGAGGCAAACGGTGGAGACTTCGATGAATCTTGAGGACGCCATCGAAGACATCATGCGCCGCAGCCCACAGGACTCCACAACACTGGCGCCGTTGGCGGACTATGCCAAGGTGAAACTTGATGAGTTTGGCCTTCCAGGGGTCAGAGGCGGAACTGGCGGCGAACTTTCGGTTCGTGGCTTGGCGCGATCTAAAGATTGGGATGTAGCCTACTATTTCGAGGATAAGCCGCGACTCTTGGTATCTCTCAAATCTATTTGGAGAAATGCCAGCGGTACCGTCCCAAATCGTTTGGACGACCTCATGGGCGAGGCTGCGAACATTCAACAACTCCGGCCGGAGATTGTTATTGGCTATATTCTGCTTTTTGACGCGCAGGCAGATACGATTAGGAAAGAGGATGGTCGTTACTGGTCACAGTTCTTTGAGGCGGCTGTTAAGGCCATCTCCATTAGACGACCACCTCTATGGAACCAGGGGCTACTCGAAGGAACCTGGTTCATCAAGTTTGACTCGCAGCGACCCCACGGCAATCGTATCCTGGAGCCAGAGAAAGTCGCTCAAGAGGAGCGGGAGTTTTTCTTCTCTCTTTTGCGGGAACTTAAACGAAGAGAGCCTGCAATACCCTTCAGCAAGTCAATTCCTGATGATAATATGAGACACTAGATACAAATATCGGAGAGAGAACCCGTGGACGACCTGTACCGCCAATATATTCTCGAGCACTACCGCGAGCCGCGCCACCACGGCCATCTCGATCAACCCGACATCGCCGCCGCAGACACCAATCCCCTCTGCGGCGATCGCGTCGAGATTGATTTGAAGGTCAAGGATGGGCGTGTCACCGAGGTCGGCTTTGTCGGGCGCGGCTGCGCCATCAGCCAGGCGTCGGCTTCGATGCTCACCGAGAAGATCGAGGGCGCGACGCTGGAGGAACTGCGCGCGCTCACGCCTGACGATGTGCTGGAGATGCTGGGAATCGAGATCGGCCCGGCGCGCCAGCGCTGTGCGCTGCTCTCGCTGCGCGTGCTGCACGAGGGCATCGACGGGCCGTATACAGGCCGGCTCGACGACGAGGACTAGCGCGAGGTGAGAGCCGGTCATGGATCTCTATGCCGAGATGCGACGCCGCTATGATGAGCGCGACCTGCCGTGGGATCAGGCGCTGCCCCCGCCAGAGGTCATCGCATTTGCGGAGGGCGCGGCTCCGGGACGGGCGCTCGATCTGGGCTGCGGGATGGGGCGGGCGAGCATCTATCTGGCGCAGCGTGGGTGGATATGCGATGGAGTGGACTTCATTCCGGTGGCGGTCGATCTCGCGCGGGAGCGCGCTAAAGCTGCGGGAGTAGAGGATCGTGTGCGCTTCTTCGTCGCTTCCGTCGCGCATCTTGATGGGTTCGAGCCATCCTACGACCTCGCCATTGATGTCGGGTGCATGCACAATCTGCGCGGCGGCGATCTGGTTTCCTATGCGGCGGGAGTGGCGCGGCTGGTGCGTCCCGGCGGAGAGTACCTGCTCTTTGCGCATCTCGCGGATGAGACCGACGGCGCTACGAACGCCAGATTGACCGAGCAAGACATTCGCGCGCTCTTTGAAGACGCCTTTGCTCTAGAACGTGTCGAGCGTGGGACCACGACCGTCCGCGAGATGACCTGGCCTTCCGCATGGTTCTGGATGCGCCGCCTGGCTTAAGAAAGTCAGCGCGCGGCGTGACGGGAGCACAGTATTGACACGCGTTGAGATGCTCAATCAGCTTGCTAATCGCCTCATGACGCTTCAGATCCAGCATCCTATGCGCGTTGCTATCGACGGCATTGACGCCGCTGGCAAGACGACGCTGGCAGATGAACTGGCTGCGCTTCTGATTCAGCGAGGTTATTCAGTCATCCGCGCCTCGATAGATGGATTCCACCGGCCCCGGGCTGAACGTCACGTCCAGGGCGCCAACTCGCCAGAGGGATATTACGCTGACTCATTCGACTACGGTGCTTTGCGAAACGTTTTGCTTGGGCCGCTTGGTCCGCAGGGTGACCGCCGCTTCCGCCGCGCCATCTTCGACTATCGCACGGATACACCGAGCATGACGGAAGAGGAGGTGGCTCCCGAAGACGCGATCCTGCTGTTCGATGGCGTCTTCCTGCTGCGCCCGGAGATCAACGATCAGTGGGACTACCGCATTTTCGTGGATGCGCCTTTTGCGGTTACTGTCGAGCGCGCGATTCTGCGAGATCGTGATCTATTCGGCTCCGCCGAGGCGACGCGGGCGCGCTACGAGGAGCGGTATGTTCCCGGCCAGCAGATCTATCTGAGATCTGTTGATCCATTGCATCACGCGCAGGCGATTATCCAGAATGACGACCCTGAGCATCCCACTCTCAAGTTTATAGTGTAGGTACCGCCGCTGACGGTTACACACGGGCGACGCGAGATGGCGCTATAACGCTGCGGTCGTGATGGCGAAGACGGAGGCTGATATGCGTGGCAACGTCACAAACGGCGTGTTTTTCCTTCACGAAGATGAATGGGGCATGGTTGACATCATGCCCATTGAAAACCGCGCTGAGGCCGCGCAGATCGCCGATAAAGCCGAGGAGTTCGGCAAAGAGCATTTTGATGGATTTGGCTACACAGACATATTTGTTATCGCAGAACCCAGGCAACCACTTGCCTCGCGCCAGATTCCTCTCGATTTTATTCGTACGCTCGTGACGCCGCGCTTGGCGGAAGCGACCAGGGTTGAGTCTGGCATCCATCCAGGAGAAGTACTACCTGAAGCCTTTAGATACACCGGCCCACTCAAAAGTTTTGCGTTTGGCGATGACAACCTGGGCGCGCTCTATGGCAATCATCTCGAAGGCGTGATAGACCATCTACACCTGATTCCTCCTGAGGTGAGAGATGACGCGAATCGCGCGTTTTGGCAAACTACGCTTACCACCCTTGGCTCTACCTATCGTCTAATGCTCTCCGACTGGTGGATCAAAGTCTCTGTTGATCTTGCTGACGTTGCTGCCGTGCAGGAGTATCTTCGATAGTAGTCTTCATGCAGTGAACCAGAAGCCGAGCTTCTTGCTGTCCAGAGAAGCATTGAAAGGAGTCGAAATGGCGATCACTATGCGGGCGGAAGAGCGCCACTGAGGCGGCGCTGGTGCAATCTGGTGCAATGCGGCAGCGAAAGTTGTATACTCGGCCGTGGGCGAACAGCCCTCTACCGCCTACTGTTTCGCGCACGTTCATTCAATGGAGAATGGCAATGAAGGCGCTGGTCAAGAGCGAGGCAGGGCCAGGCCTGTGGCTCAAGGATGTCCCACAGCCAGAGATTGGCATTAACGATCTGCTCATCCGTGTCCTCCGTACTGGTATCTGTGGCACGGATCTCCACATCTACGACTGGGATGCCTGGGCGCAGCGAACTATCCCCGTCCCGCTGGTGATCGGGCACGAGTTCGTCGGCGAGGTTGTCGAGGTTGGCAGTAACGTCAACGACTTTCATGCAGGCGATCTTGTCAGTGGCGAGGGACATCTGGTCTGTGGGCGCTGCCGCAACTGCATGGCCGGCCGGCGTCACCTCTGCGCGCACACGCAGGGTGTCGGTGTCAACCGCGACGGCGCTTTCGCCGAGTACATCGCCCTGCCGATGACCAATGTCTGGAAGCATCCCCCCGACATCGCGCTTGATATCGCCGCTATCTTTGACCCCTTCGGCAACGCCGTCCACACTGCGCTCAGCTTCCCGGTGCTCGGAGAAGACGTGCTGATCACCGGCGCTGGTCCAATCGGCCTGATGGCTATCCCCGTCGTTCGCTTCGCTGGCGCGCGCCACGTCGTCATCACCGATGTCAACGAGTACCGGCTCGACCTTGCCAGGAAGATGGGCGCAACGCGCGCGCTCGACGTTCGCAGCGCGACTCTTCCAGACGTTCAGCGCGAGCTGGGGATGCAGGAAGGCTTCGACGTTGGCCTGGAGATGTCGGGTGTCTCCTCGGCGGTGCGCGATATGCTCGCCAACATGGCGCATGGCGGTCGCATCGCGCTATTGGGCCTGCCGAGCGCGGAGTACGCCATTGACTGGACGACGGTGATCTTCAACATGCTCACCATCAAGGGCATCTATGGCCGCGAGATGTATGAGACCTGGTATAAGATGGCGGTTCTCGTGCAGTCAGGGCTGGACATCTCGCCGGTGATCACCCACCGCTTCGACTATCAAGACTATGAAGAGGCCTTCACGGCCGCTCGCAGCGGACATGCTGGCAAGGTGATCATGCGCTGGGCGGAGCCAACGCACGGACGCTAAAGGGGAAACTCATGTTCACGACGACACGCGCCGAATTGCAGACCCAACTCGATGAGATCCGCGACGCTGGCCTCTATAAACAGGAGCGTGTTCTCGCGACGCCACAGAGCGCTCACGTCCAGGTGGCTGCGGGAACCGAGACGCTCAACCTCTGCGCCAACAACTACCTCGGCCTGGCCGACCATCCAGCGCTGGTGGAGGCGGCGAAGGAGGCGCTGGATCGCTGGGGCTATGGCTTGGCCTCGGTCCGCTTCATCTGCGGGACGCAGGAGATCCACAAGGAACTGGAAGCGGCCATCAGCGCGTTCCTGGGCATGGAGGATACGATTCTCTATAGCTCCTGCTTCGACGCCAACGGCGGCCTCTTCGAGACGATCCTGGGCGAGGAGGACGCGGTCATCTCCGACGAGTTGAACCACGCCAGCATCATCGACGGCATCCGCCTCTGCAAGGCGCAGCGCTACCGTTACCACAACCGCGACATGGCTGACCTCGAGCAGCAGTTGCAGGCCGCCTCCAGCGCGCGCCGCAAGCTCATCTGCACCGATGGTGTCTTCTCGATGGACGGCTACGTCGCGCCGCTCAAGGAGATCTGCGATCTGGCCGAGCGCTACAACGCGATGGTGATGGTGGACGATTCCCACGCCGTCGGCTTCATCGGTCCCAGTGGCCGCGGCACGCCGGAGTTGCATGGCGTGCAGGACCGTGTGGACATCATCACTGGGACGCTGGGCAAGGCGTTGGGCGGCGCCAGTGGCGGCTATACCAGCGCCCGACGCGAGATCGTCGATCTCCTGCGTCAGCGCTCACGCCCGTATCTCTTCTCGAACACGGTGGCGCCTGCCATCGTCGGGGCCTCACTCAAGGCGCTGGAGCTCTTGACGCAATCGGATGATCTGCGCGCGCGCTTGCGCAGCAACACCACGCTGTTCCGCGAGCGTATGACAGAGTTAGGCTTCGATATCCTGCCTGGCGACCATCCCATTACGCCGGTGATGCTCGGCGACGCGCATCGCGCCACGCAGCTGGCCGACCGGCTGCTGCAAAAGGGTGTCTACGTGATCGCCTTCTCCTATCCGGTCGTGCCCCAGGGCAAGGCGCGCATCCGCACGCAGGTCTCGGCGGCGCACAGCGAGAGCGATCTGCTGAACGCGGCGGCGGCCTTCGCGGCGGCGCGTGACGAACTGGCGCTGTGACCTGGAGCAGCGCCAGTAACTCAACATCTGTCTCCAGCGCGTATCTCCGTGACCCATGTGTCGCTGGCTCCCTGTCGCTGGGCAAAACGCTCCTGAACGCTCGCTTTGCGGCGCGGAGACGACAGTTCAATGGACATCATATGCCCTGGTGATCGGGTGTCGTAGAATATGGCGGTGAAGTGAGGCGAGCGCGTGATGGCGCGCTCTTGAAGGAGATACAACGTCATGTTCGAGCGCATACTGGCGCCGCTGGATGGGTCGCCTGAAGCGGCGCACGCCATTCCGCTTGTCGCGCGCCTGGCCAGGCTGTTGGGCGGATCGGTCATCATTTTGCAGGCGCTCGACACCGTTACCGAGGTGACGAAGTACGCGGCGGGTTCGCTCGCTCCCTATACCATCTCGTCCGATACTGAGGGCGCGCAGGCCTATCTCGACGGCGTGGCGACCATTATCGCGGGTGAGGGCGTCAGCGTCGAGACCGAGACGCGTACGGGAAACGTCGGCGAGACCATCGTCGAGATGGCGCGCGAGAAGAACGCCGACTCCATCATCTTGACCAGCCACGGGCGCACCGGCATCCTGGAGCGGTTGCTGGGCGGAATCGCCGAACACGTCTCGCGCGACGCGCCAGTTCCCGTGCTGCTGTTGCGCGCAGGCGAGGAGCATGCGCTGATTGGCGCGGACGGCGATGGACGCTCAGTGCGGGCGTTACTGCCGCTGGATGGCTCTATCGCCGCCGAGAGCGCGCTGGTCCCCGCGCTCTTTCTAGTCGCGGCGCTCTCCACTCCGGAGCCAGGGACGCTGCATCTCGCGCATGTGGTTACAAAGGGGCAGGACGCCAGCGCCGCGGAGAGCTACCTGAGCGCGCTCGCCGAGCGTTTGCAGGCCGCGACGCCGGAAGGGCTGAAGTTGGAGGTCACGTGGTCTACGTCTGCTGCAAAGTCGGTCGAGGACGAGTTGATCGCGCTGGCGGACGGCTACCACCTCGTCGCGCTGACAAAGCCAGAGGCGACAGGCCGGAGGGCGCTGGGCGAGACTATCGAGAAGCTGCTGGGCGCCGTCAAACTGCCCATGCTGATCGTTCCACCGGATAGCGCGCCGAATCCCGCGCTGATACAGCCCTAACTGACCAATCGGCCGAGTAGGACGAGCCTGAAGCTCCTGCGTTGGAGCCTGGCGCTCAGGTCGCCGAGTGTCATGCGTGCGCTGTGTCGAGTGCGAAATGCGCAGGCGGATCTCGCGCCGCCTCTCAGTTCGGCGCTGGCGTTCGTGTGGCGAGGATGACAACTCGCGGGCCGCGCAGGCGCCTCTGGATGAAACGTCCGGCAAAGAAGAGGGCGGTCACGGCGATGAGGCAGGCGAGAAATGGCCCAAAATCGAGCGCAGGCGGCTTATAAGGAGAGCCTTCGAGCGTCTCGACCGGGGTGAACGCGCGAAATCCCGCGCCATAGATCCACCAGACGAGCGCGATCCCCACCAGCGCGAGCATGACCGACACGGCGACACGGCGGTCTCAACCGCATACCCGCGCGCCATGACGGCGCCCAGGACGCCGATCAAGAGAACCATTGTGAAGAGTAGCAGCCCACTATCGGGGAACGGGACGAGGTTCGTAAGCCAGGGAATCCCAAAGTAGGCGAATGCGGCGGCCCCCAACCAGAGCAACACAACTACCCACACGTACACGCCGTAGCCCGCGAGCGCGCCGAGCAGGAGCGTCACGCCAGCGAAAATGAAGTAGCCGCCGAAGATGCCGTTGCCGAGGTAGGCGTTATCCATGCGCGCAAAGACATTGATGACGGTGACATGAATGAAAAGCGTTCCGCTGACCAGCGCCAGTATCCCTGCCGCGAGATGCCCCAGCGCGCTGCGTTTGACGCCGCCCCAGAGCCAGAGCGAGACGATGGCCGCCACCTGCCAGAGCAGGATGCCGATCCAGAATGCCCATGTGGCTATATCGTCGAGCATGGGGCGCTCCCTTTCCCAGTAGGCCATAATGGCATGGGCTAGAGAACAGAGAACGAGCGAGGCGTCAGCGTTCCCTCGTCAGGAGTCTAGTATATCGCTGCGTCGCAGGGCGCCATGAGCAGTGCGCAAAAACCGCCGGTAGGCGTCCGTGGAGGGCGGCGCCGGCGGTTGTGCGACTCGTTCTTCGATTGGCGCTATCTTCGTAGCGGAAGTCAGGAGATGAAAGCGACACCAGAGCCGACGTGGACGTAACGGTAGCTGACGCGACCAAAGCCGCCGCCGTTGAAATAGAAGTTCATCTCGCTGATGAGGAACCATCCACCGGCTAGTATCTGCTCGACCACGCCGACATGGCCGCTGGAGCTGGCGCCCTGGACGTTTGGCTGGAAGACCACCGTCGCGCCGACCCAGGGCGAATAGCCCACACGCAGGCCCAGCCGTCGCGCATTCGCTACCCACTGGCCGGAGACGCCGAGCTTGAGCAGTGGTAGGCTGCGGTGGCGATACCAGGCGTACCAGACACACTGCCCGTAGACCGAGGAGTAGGGATCGCCCGCGAAGTCGCCAATGGCATACGAGGGATGACCTGGCGGCGCGGCCCAGGGATTATACAGGCCAGGTGTGTAGAAGGTCGTGGGGGAGCCGGATCCCGAACCTGAACTTGATTTGGTTCCCGTAGTGGTCTTCTTCTTCGGCGCGGGCGGCTTGGGCGGCGCTGGCAATTTGTGCGGCGCGCTCAGGTACATCTGGGATTCCAGCGTGTCGGTGGAGATCGTGAACGTTCTTGTCGAGGCGCTCGCTGCGTTCGTGTTCTTCGGCGTTGAGGCTCCAGCGTAGCCAAGCGCGACGCTTCCCAACAACGCAACCGACAACCAGCGCGCGCCAGACTTCCATGGGGCGGATGTCGCTAACAAACAGGTACCCTCCCGGGCGGGCGCATGCGGCCTCCTGCCACTCGCCTCCGCCGCCGGCGCAGTCGCTTTCTCTGGTCGAAGTGTGACCGTATGCGCTGTGTCTCGCCGGGACTGTTCTCGCGCCGGAGTCCCTCCGGCCCGTCCTCCGATGCGCCTGAAGTCGCGCTGTCGGAGGTCTTCGCCAGACCGCTGGCAGGGGTTCGGCGGCTCGTCATATCGTGTCCGCTCGATCCGCGACCGCTCCAGCGCTGATTCACGCCGGGGTCTGCGCCGTCCACTCTGGACGCCCTGCCTGTCAGGTCGGGTCGCCAGTGAAAACGGGGTCTTACCGGGGGGAGTCACAGGAGAGATCGTGGATGGGACTACCCAAAAGGCATGATATTATGCTAACCTCTGGCGCGAAGACGAGGCTCCTGTGTGTCAGCGCACACTGCATTTTTCCGCTTATTTTGCGGCGCGGCGCCTCATCGGCGGTGGCCATCGTCTTGTCTTCATCAGGAGTA
>DATAOM010000079.1:0-4203 GCA_036265775.1 Ktedonobacterales bacterium
CTCGCGTCTATTAGCTTTGACTAGCAACAGCCACCGGTGTCGCACGGACACTCGCCCGGTGGGCAGTCACATGGGTCACGATACGCAATCAGGTTCATGGCAATCCTCCATTGGCAACATACCGTCCGTCACGTCTGGGACGATGCAACTCAGGTCACGACAGTCACGAAACGACTCGTCAGCTCCCACGGGGCAGGCCGAGAGGCTGCGCTGATACCCCTCGATCTGCGTGCGAAGCTGGCCTAGCTCGGCGATCTCCTGGTCAATGGCGCGCAATCGCTCACGCACGAGCGAAAGCACCTCCATCTGGACGTCCGCGCAGCGCGCATCGTCCGCCCCGACCAGGAGTGGCCGCGCCAGGGAAAGCGGCGCGCCCAGCAGCCGTATGCGCCGGAGCAGCCGCACACGGTTGACATCGGCGGGTCCGTAGCGCCGGTAGCGGTTCTCACTCCGCGGCGGGCGCGGGAGCAGCCCGATCTCCTCGTAGTAGCGGATGGCCTTGGCGCTGACGCCGGTGAGTGCGGCCAGACGACCAATGGTGAGGCCGTCTGTCGCCCGCTCGTGGCACTCGCGATTGGGGCCAGTGTTCTCCGGCGCATACGTCTGCATGGCGCCACGCCTCCTTCCTGCGAGACAGCGTATACCTTCCAGCGGTGGGAAGGTCAAGGCGCAATAGTAAACGCCATGCGCGTTGGCGCGTCAGATACAATGATGAAAGCCATGACAGCGATGAACGGCATTGATGAGCGAGAGAGCGCATGAGCGACGAGCGTGACGAATTGAAGCCGTACGACGAAAAGGCGGCGCAGGCGCGACGGCTGGCGATCCTGAGCGAGCTGGCCCAGTCGCGCATCGGCGATAGCCTCAAGACACCCGCCGTCACCGCGCAGACATCAGCACAGACGCCAGCGCCGCCGTCATCAGAGGCGAAACAACAGACTTCCCCCGCACCCTGGCGCACGCCCCAGCCAACACGCCGTCGCATCTGGTGGATGCTGCCGATCTCGCTCGTCATGTTACTCGCGCTCGCCTTCGCCGGACTCTACCTGGCGCGTAACGCCACACAATCGCAGCAGCCGCAGCAGGTCACGGCGCCAGTGGACATCTCGCTGGAGGGTAACGGGCTGGTGTGCCCGCGCGGCGCGGCGTGGTCGCCGGATGGCAAGGATATTGCCGTCGTCGGCTACAAAGATAGCTGTCCCAACAATTTCCCCAATTTCTATCGCTATCATCCTGGTGTCCTGCAGGTCTATGACGCAAGCAGCGGCGCGCTCCTCGGCGAGTATCAGCTAGACGCCGCGATTCAGCCGAAGCTCGGATTGCCTGCGCAGCCGGCCGCGCAGAGTCCAGAGGTCATCTACTACGACACCGTCTCATGGGCGCCGGATGGGCGACGCGTCGCGATCACCTTTGGCGCCTTCCACTGGGTCCAAGACCCTTGCTTCGGTGTTGGCCAGACCGTTACCGGAGTCGCCGTGACCGACGCGTTCAACGCCAACGGTCCCAACGCGAGCGCGCACTCGTTTGATGTCTTCGTCCGCGAGCCGAAGCAGAACGATTTCTCCGCGCCAGTCTGGGATCTGCAGCAGGGACGAGCGCTCAACTCGCCCATCGTTCCGGCGCTTGAATACCGGTGGAACACCTTCGGCTATTTGCAGCCAACCTCCCCGCTTGCCGTGGGTGGGAAGCCAGCGGCGCAGGCGCTCACGCCGGTCGGCGATCCAAATGGCTCCGCGCCATTCACGATGTGGCAGTCGGCGGTGATTGGCTATCCGTTGCACTATGACGTGACGACGCCCAATTGCGCGCAGCAACTCGTCACGGCGCAGGCGACTCCCTATACGTTCCAGACGGATTTCAGCGCGTGGTCCCCAGATGGACGCTATCTCGCGGCGAACGTTGGATTCGAGGCGCTGTTGCCGCTGGATGGCGCGCCCGCGCCGACCGCGAAGTCGTTGAGCGACCTGGGACTGGCCCAGACCGTCTCCGCGCCGGTACGCGATAAGGCGCTCCAGCAGGCGCTCATCCAGCTTGCGCAGACTCCCCGTAGCGGAGGATTTGGAGACGCTAACGTGGCGGAGGTGAGTTGGCGGCCAGATGGCAAGGTACTGGCCGTCTATCACGTGTTCAACAGCGATCGCATCACCGGCTACGATCGCATCCTGACGCTGTACGACTGTGTGACGGGCAAGTCGCTTGGTGATTTCCCACCGGCGGCGCATACAAGGCCAAATCAGAATGATTACCCGTCGAGCCGCCTATATTGGGCGCCGAACGGCTCGCGACTGCTGCTGATGGACGCGCAGACCAGCACGCTACGCATCTGGGGATCGGGCCTCCTGCCACAGTAACTCTGACGACTCTTGCGCGTCGCCGCTGAGAAGCGATATCCCCCACAAGTCCTCCCATTCCCAGGAGCGAGATGACGCAAGCGCGTCATCTCCAGGCGCGCAAAAATCCGGACAATTTGCGCTCGCCCACCACTTATCCCAAAACACAGCGCGATTGTCCACGGCTTATCCACGGCTGCGGAAAAACTCGTGGATAAAGGGATTACCGTCCCATAAACTCGAACGCTATACTACGCAAGTGGGGCGTTGTGGGGCAAAGTGGGGCGTTGGGCGCCCTGGTGTGGAAGATGCCAGATGTTTCTCGGCGAGTTCGACCATAGCGTAGACAGCAAGGGACGGATCGCGATCCCCGCGCGGTTCCGTTCCAAGATCGCACATGGCGCCGTGCTCACGCGCGGCGTCGATCCGTGCCTCTATGTCTACCCGATGGAGACCTGGGAACAGAAGGCGGCCACACTGGACACCACCATCTCCGACCCAAACCAGTTGCGCTACGTCGAGCGTCACTTCTTTGGCGGCGCCTTCGAGCTGGAACTGGATACCCAGGGGCGTATCGTGCTCCCGGCAAGGTTTCGCGCCTACGCTGGGTTGAACGGCGCCAATGGCGCTCATGGCCGCAGCGGCGAGCTCGGCGGGAACGGCGAAAGTCGGACCAACGGCGTCTCGGTCGAGGCGTTGGTCATCGGCGCGCGCGAGCGCTTCGAGATCTGGAGTCCGTCGCGCTGGGAGGCGTATCTCGCCGAGCACGCCGACGACGACCTGAGCAGCCTGCCCCTGCCCTTCTAGATCCCACATTCCCTGATCGACTCGGTTTCTCTTAGGAGGCGCATACGAGCGCTGCGATTCACCCTACCATCCGCAAGGCCATCATGTCAGAGCGCATGCCAGACGACAGGCAAACCCAGATGCAGGACCACATGCCAGACGAGACAGAGACGACGGTTCATACGCCAGTGATGCCGCGTGAGATCGTCGAGTGGCTCATGCCGTGCGCTGGCGGTCGCTATGTGGACGGCACGCTGGGCGGCGCCGGGCATACCGCGCTGCTGCTGGAGGCGTCCGCGCCGGATGGCCGCGTACTCGGTATAGACGCCGACGCGCAAGCGCTGGAGCGCGCGCAATCGCGGCTGGCCGATTCGGTGGACGCCAGGCGGCTCGTCCTGCGGCAGGGCAACTTCGCGCGGATGGCGGATCTGGCGCGTGAGGCGGACTTCGCGCCGGTGGATGGCGTGCTGCTCGATCTCGGCCTCTCATCAGATCAACTCGCCGACCGCGCGCGCGGCTTCAGCTTCGCTGCGGACGCGCCGCTGGATATGCGCTTCGATACGTCGCGTGGCGTCTCGGCGGCGGACCTGGTGAATACCCTGGATGAGCGCGAGCTGGCGGACCTGATTTACCGCTACGGCGAGGAGCGGCGGTCACGGCAGATCGCGCGGCGGATCGTCGCGGCGCGTGAGCGGGCGCCGATCACGCGGACAAGCGAGCTGGCGCGGCTGGCCTCGGTGGGCGTCCAGGGACGGCCCGGCGGCATCTCGCCAGCCACGCGCACGTTCCAGGCGCTACGCATCGCGGTGAACGACGAACTTGGCAGCCTGGAGGCGGCGCTGCCCGCCGCGCTGGACATCCTGCGTCTCGGTGGTCGGCTCGCCGTCATCAGCTTCCACTCGCTGGAAGATCGCATCGTCAAGCGCTACTTCCAGGCCGAGGAGAAGGGCTGCGTCTGCCCGCCGGAATTGCCAGCCTGCGTCTGTGGGCGCGTTCCCCGGCTGCGCATCCTAACCAGACATCCACTCGTCCCCAGCGAAGACGAGCAGGCCACGAACCCCCGCGCGCGCAGCGCCAAGCTGCGAGT